>CAIKNE010000100.1 GCA_903828695.1 uncultured Burkholderiales bacterium
ACCAGTAAACACGGGTCTAATTGACCTGGTTTTGCATCAGTTTCATATTAAAAAAACATCATCGGCTAACTTTACCGGTTGTGGATTTAACGGTTGTGGAGCTAAAGGGACACCCCACCAAACATCACCGTGTTATTTAGGTTCTGGGATCATTCAACCCATAGGCGAGAGAAACTAGCAAGCGCTGCCAGTCCAGCAAACCCCGCTCCAATTGCCAAAGCAATGAGTGGGCCCATTGAATCACCCCACAACCCCAAGCATAAAGCTACGACTGCTGCTCCAGAGGTTTGTCCTATCAAGCGCCCCATCGCAATCACCCCACTCGCGCCGCCACTCCTGTTGGGGGGTGCGCTTGACATAATCGCTTTAAGATTGGGCGATTGAAAGCCCCCAAACCCAACGCCACAAATAGCCATACAAATCACAATATGCAAGACGCTTGGATTGCTGGGCAACATGGCCAGTAAAACAAATCCAAAGGAGAGAACACTCAGCCCAATGCCACCTAGTAATCCGGGCGGGTACTTATCAGACAGTCGCCCCGCGATGGGTGCAGCAATAGCGACCAAGATTGGCCATGTTGTAATCAAAAACCCAGTTTCGACTGAGTCCCTGTGCAGCGTTTGCTCGAAATAAAAAGGCAGTGCAACAAAGGCCAAACCTTGCGCGGCAAAGGACGTGATGGAGGTTAGCGTTGACAGCGCAAACATGGGGCGTTTGAGCAGGTCTACAGGCAGCATGGGTGCTGGGTGTGAACGCTGGCGACGCAACAAATAAATAAGCGCTATGAGTCCTAAAACTACAAACGGCACCAATTGGTACGAGCTGTGTCTTTGCGCTGCAGCGGTGAGCGCATAAATTAAACAGCCAAAGGTGAGCGCAGTCGCTATTGCAGTTAGGGGATCAAACGTGTGATCTGTTGCACTCTTTGCCCCTCCAACTTTCAAGCCGTGCTTGTCAACTTCTTGGCTGCCCTTGTGCATCCGCGGTATGGCGGGCCAAGCAAACCACAACGCCAATAACCCGAGCGGCACATTAAGTCCAAAGAGCCACTGCCAAGGCGCAACCAAAAGTACCAAAGAAGCTACTGTCGGACCGAGAGCCGAGGAGACACCCACCACCAAGGCATTAAATCCAACCCCTCTTCCCAAGCGCTCCTTGGGAAACAAAACCCGAATCAAAGCGATGTTAACGCTCATAATGCCAGCGGCACCAAAACCTTGTCCCCAACGGCAAAGGGCAAGCGTTTGCAAATCGCTAGATAACGCACAAGCTAAGGAGAATGCGGTAAATATTCCCAAGCCCCACAAAAATACGCGCCTGGGACCCCACAAGTCACCAAGCGCAGCGAGGGGCAGTAAAGAAGCGACGATGCTCAGTTGGTAGGCATTGATGACCCAAATGGACGCTGATGCAGGAGCGTGCAAATCAGAGCCAATGGTTGGCAAAGCAGTATTTGCAATAGCGGTGTCCAAAGCACTAAGAGCCACAGCCAGTAATACGGCTAGGAGAGCCCGAAGGTCAATACCGTCTTGGACGGACACAGGATGGTTATGAGAATCAGGCACTTGTTCGAATCTTCGTTCAGGGTTAAAGCTTGTTATGGGACTTGAGCGTTCAAGTCTTACACAATGGATCATGACACTGTCCAAAGTGCAATCCACTATTATCACTGACAGCCCCCTGGCACTGAGAGCCAAATGAAGCCAATAGTAAATCGAAAAGTGTACTTAAATCTCAGTATTGGATTGGACGCATGGCTCTTCAAACCCAACCTTACCCCTAATATTACAACCTAGATATGTTTGGGGATAAGATGTGGTAAATGGCCTGAGCAATACCCTGAGCAATGCCAGTTTACATTAGAATAGAACGCACCGTATCGTGGCTCCGAACACGACTTCAGACCGGTTAAGACTGATCCTAAAACACTACTCTACTGACCACTTAAGCATGGTTAAATTTTATGAGCAATGCAGTTTTACCCAACTCACCGTCAGCCCTCAAAGAACCTAGCGAATATAGTGTTTTGTGTGTGGACGATGAGTCCAACATTTTGTCCTCCCTTCGCAGAATGTTTAGCCTGGTGGGATATAAAGTTACAACTGCAGAAAGCGGTGCGCAAGGTCTGGAGATCCTGGCCAAACAAAAAATTGATGTCATCGTCTCAGACATGCGCATGCCCAACATGGACGGGGCTCAGTTTTTTGAGGCGGTTAGAGCTCGCTGGCCCCAGACCGTTCGAATCTTACTGACCGGCTACTCAGACACAACGAGCGCAATTGCCGCAGTCAATCAGGGCGAGATTTATCGCTACCTGTCAAAACCTTGGGTTGATGATGAGCTTTGCGCAACGGTCAAATCAGCGCTTGAATATGCTGAGCTGAAACATGAGCGAGAAAGACTCCTAGAGTTGACGCGCAAACAAAACGCAGAGTTAGAGGAGAAAGTAGAGGAGAGGACTGCGCACTTGAGTGAAGCAAATGCGAAACTACGCGGTTCCTACGTCTCATCGATCAAGGCTTTTTCAAACTTGCTTGACCTAAGACAACCTAATCTTTTGGTTCACTCGCGAAAGGTTGCTTTTTTAAGCATGCGGATGGCCAAGCTAGCTGATTTCGATGAGAAACACATTCAAGAAATATTTATCGCCGGGCTGCTTCATGATATTGGCAAAATAGGCATGTCTGATAGGGTGCTTAGAACCAATATCGCAGAACTTCCCGTCAGTGATTTAGACCTTTATAAAAGCCATCCAGCCCTGGGCTCGACTTGCTTGAGCGCGCTAGATGATATGAGTGATGTTGCTGCCATGATCCGAGCACACCACGAACGCTACGACGGCAAGGGATTTCCGGACGGTCTGGCGGGAGACGAAATCCCGATGGGCGCTAGGATCATCTCCATCGTCGAGACGTACGAAGAGTTGATGAGTGGGGACGTGACCAAAGCCCCTCTTGATAAAGACAAAGCTCAAAAGACAATTGCCAGTTTGAGTGGAAAGTACTTTTGCCCAGACGCTACGAAGTTATTTTTTAAGGCCCTAGCAGGGCACAAAGACTCAGGTGCTAGTAACCCTACCCCGAGTGCCTCCCCTAGCAGGACTCAAGCAGCTCAGGCCAATAATGCAGCCCCGCCTGACGACGACGATATTATGGACGCGCCCACCAAGCATTTACCTACTCAAGACAGCAATGGATCTGGCAAAAATACCCTAAAAACCAATGCAGCGGGCAAGCCGTCCAAGGTCGGCTCAGACCTCATGTCGGGACCCAGTTACCAAGAATTCGCCGCATTCTTGAAAAAATTTCCAAATGCCGTCATCAAGGATCTAAGAGATGATCCAAATGGATTTTTATGGGTGTTCGAGGGTATGAAAAGATACAACGAAGACGACCAATTAGCAAAATGGTTAAAGGGGCATAAGTTTGTTTGGTCCGATGCTGAATCAGCTTGGTACTTCCCCATCATTTAACACCAACCTTCAGGAGTTTTGATTTGTTACCCGATATTGAACTAAAGACGAATGATTTAAAAACTCAAAACCTCAAAGACTACGAGGGCAAAACGCTCCTTGTTGTGAACGTTGCTTCAAAATGTGGATTCACCCCGCAATACAAGGATCTGCAAAGTTTGTATGATGAATTCAAGCAAAAGAATTTTGAGATCCTTGCTTTTCCGTGCAATCAATTTGGAGCACAAGAGCCTGGCACCTCTGAGGAGATTGCCGCCTTTTGTGAAACAAACTACGGCGTTCGGTTTCAGCTCTTAGAGAAAACAGATGTAAACGGACCCCATGAGCACCCGATTTACACATTTTTAAAAGCCCGAGCCCCTGGAATACTTGGAACTGAATCCATTAAATGGAATTTCACGAAGTTTTTGATTGATCAGACAGGACAGCACATCAAACGCTACGGCTCCAATGACAGCATCAGCAAAGTAAGAGAAGATTTAATCAAATTACTTTGATTAAAAATTGGGGTCAAATCAATTAACTTCCGCCCGTTCAGCTCAGGCATTGAACAAGGATCACTATGACGTACAACAACTTAAGAATCTTCATTTTCCTGATATTCACCTCTCACCTGGTGATGGCACAGACTTATCCTAATGTAAATAATGTCAATAATATCAATAACCACAATAATGCAACTCTCACCAATAATCAGTCCAATATTAATTTAATTCAAAATAATAATCAAAAATCACAACCCAACATTATGGTTGCATACCCCCCAACTTCGGTGGGTGTCCCCAGCAGCAACCCAAACGCTGGGATGAACAACGCCCTTAGACAGCAAGGCCAAAGACCGCCCGCTTCCCCTCCCGTAAATCCAGGTTATGACACATCTTCATCCCTTGGGGGCCCCTCTAATTCACAGGGAAGCATCACTTACAGCTCCAACGGCAGCATCAAAACTCAGAACTCACGTTAGAGAGCGCTCAACTTTTGGAGCTGGTGCTTTGAGGGTTGAGATGATTAACATCGGTATCATTCACACCCCAACTAGAAAGCATGCCCGCTCAGTATTAATACAAACAATAATAATACGTTCACATTCAACATCAAAAGTTAGTCAATCACCATTTATTATTAACTGATTATTAATTCCAATAATTAATTTATAATCCAATAAAATATTTAGGAGATTATTTGTGGCTAAATTAACTGTTGCTGAATCCCTCGCCCTTATTCACAAAGAAAGAGAAGCCCTTGATAAACGAGAGAAAGCTCTTTTGTCACAAAACCGAAGTGCCGCGCTCGCACAGATTGTACAAATTGCCAAGGACAACGCATTGAGTAGCGCCGACATAAGCTCGGCGTTAAAGGAGATCAAAGATTTAAAAGATTTAAAGCCGCTGAAGAGCAAAGTTAAATCAGGGACTTCGAAAAAAGCCTTCAAACCCAGAGGCAAGGTAGCTGCAAAATACAAAAATCCGATCCACCCCAACCAAACCTGGACGGGTAGGGGCAAAATGCCGGCATGGGTCAAAGTCCTCAGCGAGCAAGGCGAACTGGCTAGTGCCCTCGTTTAATCCCTTATCGACAGTTTTTAAAGCACAGCATAGCCTCAAGATTAAATCAGTGGGTCTTCGCTTCTTTGGGCTAAGAGATGTTTGGGCTACCAGGTATTTATACCCATTAAATTTCTTCTCTACGCGTTTTTTAAAATACTAAAATGCGTGACACAGCAAACCGTTCTTAAACTAAGCCGAACCCGCTAAAAATCCAACTGCGACACAACATTGCATTGGAGCCTTTTTAACCTCTTTAATTTCATCGAGGCGATATAGATCGGGCAGGGTCATGCCCGTTCAGTTTATGTTGAGAGCGCAAAAACAGACCAATAACTGGAGAATTTCTAATGAAACGTTTAATCAACTTGGCTCTAATTGGAGCATTTTGCTTTGCAGGATTAACCTACGCCGCAGATACGGTCAAAATTTACGGACTCGTGGAGTTAAGCGGTACTGGCACCACCTCTGGCACCAACTTTAACAACGGCGTCAAATTGGCGGTCAAAGAGATCAATGCAGCTGGCGGAATTTTGGGTCGCAAAATTGAATACATTGCCGAGGACACGCAGTCCAACCCTGGAGTTTCCAAAGGGTTGGCACAAAAAGCAGTCGACGAAGGCTCCTACGTTGTCATGGGACCCGTTTTCTCGGGCTCTATTTTGGTGAGTATGGCTGAGACCAAACGCGCAGAGATTCCCAATTTTGTTGGCGGCGAGGCGGCAGCTATCACCCAGCAAGGTAACCCCTATATTTTCAGAACCTCCTTTACCCAGTCCACAGCGATGCCCAAGGTTGCCAACTACATAAGCGACAAAATCAAAGCCAAGGTCATTGACATCATTTACACGAACAACGACTTTGGCAAAGGTGGTCGCGATCTAGCCATGAAATCCTTTGAAGCCAGGGGCATCAAAATGGGCGCAGACATCTCCACTGATGCAGGTCAGGTGGACTTTAGTAGCGCGGTATTAAAAGCGCGTCAAAGTGGCTCTGATGCACTATTTGTTTATACCAATGAGGAAGAAGCCGCTCGTCTATTAAAAGAACTTCGCAAACAAGGCTATACCAAACCCGTCATTGGTGAGACAGTGCTGACCAGTCAAAAAGTGATTGAGCTTGCAGGGGACGCTGCAAACGGTGCGATCGCCCATGTGGGATTAACTGCAGATGCGCCTCAAGCAACTGTCAAGAAATTTGACCAAGCTTACCAAAAAGAATATCAAAGCCGCACGGATCATAACGGTCTTAAGGGTTATAGCGCCATGTATATCGTAAAGGCTGTAACCGAGAAAATTGGTAAATTTGACTCGAAAGCTCTTGCTCAGGCTATGCATGGCATCAGTTTCTCGGCTAAACAGTATCCTGGCATTTTGCTGGATGTGAGTTACGATGCAAATGGGGACCTAGACCGCGAAAGCTATATGACTAAGGTTGAAAACGGTAAACAAGTTGTGATCGAAACGCTTGCAAGTATCAACAAAAAATAAGCAAGCCCGCAGCAAAGTAACACAATGAGGTATTGATTTGTCTTCTCAAAAATTCATCTTAGCCGGAGTCATGGGGCATCCAGTTGCTCACTCCAGATCCCCTGTGATCCACAATCACTGGATCTCGCAGTACAAACTCAAGGGCTCTTATGTTTTATTGCCCGTTGAGCCTGAGAATTTGCATGACGCATTAAAGGGATTAAAAGCACTTGGTTTCGCAGGATGCAACGTAACGATTCCCCATAAAGTAGAGGCCATGAAGGCGATGGATTGGCTGCACCCGGTTGCAAAGCAAATGGGGGCAATCAATACCATCGTCGTGCAACCCGACGGCGCACTGCACGGCTATAACAATGATGGATTTGGTTATATTCAAAGTATCAAAGACGCAAAACCGGACTGGCGCGCCGATGCGGGCCCCATTACTGTCTTGGGTGCAGGGGGTGCGGCGCGTGCCATTGTTCTTAGCTTGATCAACGAGGGTGCCAAAGAGATCAGACTCATTAACCGTACTAAATCGAAGGCAGAGGATTTAGCACATGAATTTGGATCGGTTGTTCGCGTGACGGATTGGAGTGAACGCGCCAACGCACTGAGCGGCGTTGCGATGCTTGTGAACACGACCAACCAAGGTATGCACGGCCAACCCGAGCTTGATCTGCAGTTGGAGGAACTACCGACCACTGCGTTGGTCTCGGACGCAATTTATATTCCCCTGGAAACTCACCTGCTGGCTCAGGCAAAAAAGCGTGGAAACACAACGGTAAATGGACTCGGGATGCTGCTTAACCAAGCAAGGCCCGCCTTCCAGGCTTGGTTTGGTGTCTTACCCGAGATCACGCCTGAGTTGCACAAGGCGATAGCGGCAACTTTTTAAAAATCGGTTTCTACACGCAGGGCACTATTTTGAGTATTTTTGATGAACCCAAAATTGACACGCACTGCCACGTTTTAGATCCTGAGCGGTTCCCCTATTTCCCCGGTGTGGCTTATCAACCTGCGGGCCAAGAGATGGGAGGTGCTAAATATTTTTCACACCTCATGGACGCTTACGGCGTTCAACACGCGTTACTTGTTGGGCCTAATTCGGGCTATGCAACCGATAATCGCTGCTTACTGGACGCAATCGAGAACGGGAACGGTCGCTTTAAAGGTATCGCAGTTATCGCAAACGACTGCGATACATCAACCCTTTTAAAGTTAAAGTCCAGGGGTATTGTCGGAATCGCATTCAATGTTGCCCTGCACGGAGTAGCGTATTACGCTGATATCGAATCCTTACTCTTTAGGCTCAAAGAGTTGGATATGTTTGCACAGTTCCAAGTCGAGGGCAACTTACTCTTAGCAGTTTCGCCGATGATTGCAAAAACAAAAGTCAAAGTTCTCATTGATCACTGTGGGCGTCCCGTAATGGCAGATGGGATTGATCAAGAGGGCTTCAAGGCGCTGCTTGAGCTGGGGTCAGAAAAGCGGGCTGTCGTCAAGCTCTCAGGGTTTGCTAAATTCTCACAAACTGGTTATCCCTTTGAAGATACGAACCCCTATGTGGAAGCACTCATCGCCGCTTTTGGGCTTGAGCAGTGCATCTGGGCATCCGACTGGCCCTATCTAAAGGCTCCTTACAGGGTAGATTACGGTCCGATGTTGAAATGGGTTGAAAAGCGTTTTACGGCAAATGAGCGAAGAGCACTCCTATGGGACACGCCGCAAAGGCTTTTCAACTTCTAAGGCGAAGGTTCATGGCCTTCATATTGGCAATGCTATTGAAGTCGATGGAAACTAGATTCTCTAGGGATAATATGGCGACACAACTTGCCCCATTCAGGCGCGATCAATGCGCGCCGCCCCCATCTTTTACCAAGCTTGGCGCCATCTTCTTAGGCCTTTTAGTCAACCAAATCAGAGCAATCAACAACACAAAAAGCACCGCAGAAGCCAAAAATATATCAGTCGCAGCTTTCGTAAAAGCTTGTTGATCGATGACGCGGTTGATTTGAGTGAGAGATTGGCCAAAATTCATACCGCTGTTTTGCATAGAGCTTAAAGTCCACGGCAAATTTCCATCCACCTGGCTCAGGGGCTCAGTGAGATGAGCGTGGTGCAAAGCCGCCCTTCTCTCCCAAACGGTTGTAACAACGGATGTGCCCATTGCGCCGGCCATGATACGTACAAAGTTACTCAGTCCTGCAGCAGCGGGTATGCGCGCAGGAGGCAACCCAGCCAGGGTCAGTGTGGTCAGGGGAATAAAGAAAAACGCCATCGCAGCACCCTGCAACAAGGTAGGAAACAAGATGTGGTTGAAATCTGTGTCTGTGGTGAACTGGGCTCTAAGCCAAAGCACAATGGCAAAGACAATGAACGCACCGGTGGCCATCATTCTGGGGTCCCATTGACCCACTTTCTTACCCACAAGTGGCGTGAGCAAAATAGCGAACAAACCAACCGGTGCAAGCGCCATGCCCGCGGACGTGGCCGTGTAACCCATGAACTGTTGCAGCCACAAAGGCATCAGCACAACGTTGCCAAAAAACAGGCCGTATGCAACCGATAAGGACAGCGCTCCAAAAGCAAAATTACGCCCCGTGAACAAACGGATATCAACGACGGGATGCTCCTCCGTTAATTCCCAGATCAAGAAAATAACGAAAGCTACTGCTGCGACACACGCTAAGCCAACAATAACGTTAGATGAGAACCAGTCTAATTCTTTACCCTTGTCGAGCATCAACTGCAATGCACCAACCCATATCACAAGGAGGGAGAGCCCAACCGTATCAATGGGCAGTTTGCGCACCGTCGTCTCGCGCGTTTTGTAAATATTCCAAGTCAATAATGCTGAGAAAATGCCAACCGGCAAATTGATATAGAAAATCCAGGGCCAAGAAATATTATCCGTAATCCATCCACCCAACAAAGGACCCGCAACAGGTGCAACGAGTGTCGTGACCCCCCATAGCGCAAGCGCAGTCCCCGCTTTCGCGCTTGGATAGCTCGCCAGCAATAGCGTCTGAGACAACGGTATCATGGGCCCGGCGACCAAGCCTTGTAAGATTCGGAAAAAAACCAAGAGTTCAAGCGACGGGGCAAAACCACACAAAAAACTGGTGATGACGAAAAGCGCGATGCTCGTCGTGAAGAGTCTTACAGCACCAAAACGCTGGGTTAACCAGCCCGTCAAAGGAACGGAGATTGCATTGGCAACACCAAAACTCGTAATCACCCAGGTCCCCTGATTGGGACTGACCCCTAAGTCCCCAGCGATTGCGGGGATAGACACATTGGCAATGGAGGAGTCCAACACGTTCATGAACGTCGCAAGGGAGAGGGCAACAGTGCCCCATATAAGTTGGGCACCTGTCAGCGGCGCTGGTGCAACGTGTTGAGGTGGCGTAGGTTGGGAAGCTGATGGTACTGGTACAGCTTTAGATTCACCGCCCACGTCTTGGTGTTCAGAAGAACTCATGGCTTAGTCATTTCTATTAATCTTCAAAAATCGCAGCACTGCTACTACTGCTGCGAACAACTCACCCCGTTAAAGCCTATCCACAAAGTGAGTTGGATTTTTTACTTAGAACTCTTTCCCTGGACGCCGCTGCGACTGAGTTGGGAGGCGATAATTTTTGCGACTTCAGCATCAGCTTGTGTGCTTTGTATGTCGTAAACCGAAGTGGCGGAAGTCGGAGCTGTACGGGGCATATCCGCTAATGCTTTGCCGCTTTGGTCCTTCGTCTCGATGTTCACATCCATTGACAAACCCACTCTGAGTGGATGCTGCGCAAGCTCTGCATCATCGAGTTTGATACGCACAGGTACGCGTTGAACCACCTTGATCCAGTTACCGGTTGCGTTTTGCGCGGGAAGCAAAGAGAAAGCGGAGCCAGTTCCAGCGCCTAGGCCAGCAACTTTGCCGTGGAAAACTGTTTTTTGGCCATAAACATCAGCCACTAACTCAACCGGTTGACCGATACGAATATCTTGTAATTGGCTTTCTTTGAAATTTGCATCTACCCATAATTGATTCAATGCTACGATGGTCATCAAAGGCGATCCGGCCTGAACTCGCTGTCCTACTTGAACACCTCGTTTGGCGATGTGACCATCTATGGGGGAGACGAGCTCGACGCGCTCAAGAGCAAGATACGCCTCACGGTAGCGCGCTGCAGCGCGCTCAACGTTAGGATGGTGCTCAACGCTTGTTCCCTCCGTTTGAGTTAAAGACGCTTGGAGTTGCTCTTTGGCTGCGAGGACTGCTGACTGAGCAGCCTGGGCCATACTTTTAGCAGAAGCCAATTGCGCGTTCACGTGATTGAATTCTTCTTGACCAACGGCGCCGCTATTTAAAAGCGGAGTTCTGCGTTTCACATCATCCTGAGCTCTTGCCAGTTCTACCTCTGCTTTGGTGAAATCAGCTTCGCGCAAATTCACCTGCGCACGCAGTGCTTCATTATTGGCAAAAAGTGTTCTCACATCACGTATCGTTTGCTCAAGCTGAGCGCGCGCTTGCTCCAGCGCTACTTTTGCATCTGTTGGATCTATTTTGACCAACAACTCTCCCGCCTTCACAAAATCTGTTTCATCTGCTTGAATAGAGACGACTGTGCCACTGACTTGTGGGGTAATTTGGATGACGTTTCCGGCAACATATGCATTATCAGTACTGATATGGTATTTGCCGTAAAACCACTGGTAGCCTCCCCAAACAATGGCTACGCTGCCCACTGCAATTCCAACCATCATGAGTCCACGTTTTCTGGTTGAAGCCTTGTTGGATTGATTTTCAGACATGTTTTTCTCGCTAAATTTAGGGTTGTGTAAGGTTGATATTAAAGATTAAATGATGACTGGAACTAGCCAGATTATTTGTTTGAGCTCAGCAACACGTTGTCCACGGGCTCAGAGGTATCAGCGTCAACTCGTGCGTATAGCTTGTCACCTTCGTCAGCTGCGTCCTTGCTCTCTTGTTTCTCTAAAGTCATGAGCGGGGCATCTTGATTGACCTGATGAGTTGAAATTTTTGGAGCAACATCCTCAGCCTTTTTATCTTGCTTTGGTGCCTGGGTAGCTCCAGCACTAAATCCGCCGCCCAGCGCGCGAACCAGTGCCACCCGCGTATCGAGCTGCCTAGCCTGCAAGTCAACAAAGAGTCTTTGCTGAGAGAGCCATTGACTCTCGGTATTGAGCACAATCAAATAGTTACCCAGTCCCGCCTTGTAACGCTCAAGGGATAACTCATAAGCAGTTCTTGCACTTTGCAGAGCCTCTTGTTGCTCGGTTCTTTGTTTCAAGATGGACTGGGTAGAGGACAACACATCGCTGCTCTCTCTTGCGGCTTGTGTGATCGTTTCGTTGTACTGCGCAATCGCAGCGTCTAGCTCTGCTCTTTTAGAGCCCAGTTGTGATCTGAGTCGCCCACCATCAAAAATCGGTAACGTAATAGCAGGATCAACACCGAACTGTTTGCTATTTCCGTTGATCAAGGGATTTGACTTCAGTGCGTTGTAGCCTGCGTAAGCGTTTAAGTTGATGTTGGGGTAGAACTGTTTTCTAGCAGCACTAACGTCATGTGTTGCCGCCTCCACTCTCCAACGGGCAGCAACAATGTCGGGGCGTCGACCTAGCAAATCAGCACCAACAACAACAGGGATTTCGCTAAACTTTAACTGATCTAGTCTTGGCGATACTTTATCCAAGGCACTCATGGGCTGCTCCGTTAGAGCCGCCAACTGGTGACGAATAAGCTCCATTTGTTCAAGCACTATTTCTCGCTGCACGCGGGCTTCATAATAAAAACTCTGTGCCTGGGAGACTTCAACTTTAGTGTCAAGACCAACTTGGAGTCTTGATTTGGTCAAGTTATAGATTTCTTGACGTTGCTCCATCGCGCGCTCAGCAACGTCGAGTTGTGTGCCCATTTTGGCAAGACTAATGTAGCCCTGCGTTACCTGAGCTGCGGTGAGAAGTGCTGCGGTTGCCAAATCTGCCTCAAGTGCTTTGGTCTCCCCAATAGCGGCCGCGGTCTGCGCAGCGTGCATACCCCATAAATCAATATTCCAATTCAAACCAGCTTGAAAGGTAGATGATGTTGTGGTTTGCAAACGCGCTTGCTGCAACAGTCCTCCAAAGAGCCCGTTGGTGCTATAACTTTGACGGTTGCGATCTAAACCTAAACCAAGCTGGGGCATGCTGGCGGACTCACTGAGCTCGGTCAGCGCCATCGCTTTGTAGACTCTTGATTTTGCAATCTGCATGGTGGGCCTGTCTTTAAGGGCTGCGCCAATCAGATTGTTCAAAGTCTCATCGCCCAACTCTCTCCACCACTGAACAGAGACATCTGTCGACTGCTGAACACCTAGACCCACTTGCTTTGCGCTCACTGTGTTGAGTTGAATGTGATCAGGACCTGGCGTTGCACACCCTCCAAGTGCAAGAGCAAAGACCAAGGCCGTTAATGCGCAGGGCACCCCAGAGCGAGCGCTTACCCTGGATAACCGAGGGGGCATTTGACTCAGAAGAAATTGGGTGTCGATTAGTGGGTTCATCATGTTTTAGATAGATAAAAGTATTGTTTATGAATCAATCGTTAAGCTTTTGTTACTTCGTCTTTACTTTTTAAGCGGATCAAGATCAGAGAAAAATGGGCTAGTTTTAAGAGACATTCTCACGCAGCGCATCCCCGTTTTGCAGCATGCGTTTTAGCAACCCGAGCATAGTGGTCCACTCCTCTACGCTGAAGCCTTCTAAGTGATCATTTAAGACGTCAGCGAGCACGCCCTTTACGTTCTCTGCAATTTCACGCCCCTCAACGGAGAGTTCAAGATGCACGACTCTTCTGTCTTGAAGGGATCTTTTTCGGTGTATCAAACCCTTTGACTCTATGCGGTCTAGTGAGCGCGACATGGCTGCAGGATCAATTTGGAGATCCCTGGACAAAGACGCTAAGGTGATGTCTTCGTCTTGGGCTAGTTTGTAAAGTGGTAACCACTGAACATAAGTTAAATCATAGGAGGCTAATCTTCGATCAGCCTCGAGTAAAAAAGAGGAGACAACCTTATTCATGAGGTAGCCCACGCTTTGCTCAGGCTTGTATTGGCCGGGCACATAAAAGGGGAAACTCGCGGTGCAATCTAAGGGTTGACTCATAGCCCCGTAATTTACTTGATTAGACAACTATTGACTAATCAAGCTATGATTTACCCTTCAATTTAAAGGGTTTATCCTATGATTTCAAGGATTAATTCAAATATTTTATTACTAAAGTAGTATTATTTTGGCAAAACACATTGACCCGTCAAAACCAATCGGACCATTTGCTTTTGTACCTCGATATCGTTGTACCCAGTTAAGGTCACGGTTTTTTGGTCAATAACAAGCTCGCTTTCTTGGCCTGTCTCTTTGTTTTTAGCCCTTACACCGAGGTGCTTGGGATTGGTGAGGTTGGTCCCAGACATCACCTTTGTAGCTAAGGTACTGACCTTCATGTCGTAGGGGCTAGGACCTACGATTTGAATGAAGATGTTGTTTCCCAGTGTTTGAATCACGAGTGCCACACGCGCCGGTGGAAAAGTTTTGTCCACCATGACCGGAACCGTACCTTGGACATCACAGTTCATTTTGAAGTCGTCTGCAAAAGAAGACGGCCCCCAAAGAGTCAAGACCAAGGGGATCCCAAGTAAACCTAGCCTTTTTGCAAAACTGCTAGACATTATTGAAACCCTCTGATTTGAATCCATCAGTCGCCGTAAAGTCGTACACATCCAATTGCTCCTATTTTTAGTCATATTGTGCCTGTTTATAACCTGCAGTTTCACGGCAATAGATTAATCAATGGTTAGAATTAGATACCAGCGGAAAGATGGCAGAGTGGTCGAATGCACCTGACTCGAAATCAGGCATACGGTAATATTCCGTATCGAGGGTTCGAATCCCTCTCTTTCCGCCATACACACCAAGGCGTATTTTCAATACACAGATTGCCCCGTGTTAGCAACAAGTTTCGCTTTAAATAATACTTAATACGCAACTGCCGACGTCAGTAATTCATAAATCTCATTTTGCATTCATCCAATTAAATTATTCTTTATTATGAATAATATTAATATGAATTTATTCATGAACAACTAGGGACAACTTATGAAAGCTGTATTGATCATATTTGCTTTTTCAACTCTATTGACCAGTGCGAACGCAGACATAATCTACGCCCTAGGCACAAGCAATACAAACTGCAAAAATGCGGCACAGGCCTACACAAAAAAGCTTGGCGAGATACTCCCGCAACATGAGTTTATCAATGGCGGCGTCGACGGTGATAAACCAAAATGGATGCTCAACCGGTTAAAGCAAACTTTAGAGAATATACCCAACATCAAATTGGTAATATTTGAGCCAGGTCCCAATGAACCCAATAAAGAAGAAAATCTTGCTGGCGCAGAAACAGTCCTCTTATTTTTAAAGAGCATCAACATGAAGACAATTTATGTGTCTAATGGAGTCATTCAAAATAAGGAGAATGCTGCCGCCCTTGCAGAAAAATATGGAGCGACTTATTACGGCCCCTGGACTATGAATGTACCAGTTGACAGGGAGCACCGACAATACGACATGCAAGGACCCGGTCATATGACGGTCAAAGGTTGTGAGTTATGGGCTCAGTTCATGGCGCCAGTCATATCCCAAGCACTAGAGAACAAGTAATACTTTTTATCAAAATCTTTACGTTCAATTTATGTACACCCAACTAAACTCGAATGAACTAACTTAGCATTTAATACCAATAGGATATGATCGACCTACACAGCTAGCATTTTTTAATTCAGGACCGTAATTTACAGATGAAACTCACCCTTCGAAATGTAGAAATCCAATTTATATCTGGCATTAAGGTAACGGGATATACGGGTGACACGGATTTGATACAAGTTTGGTCCTCACGCAGTATCAACAAGAGCAATTGGCAGCCAATGGGGATCCGGTGTGAGCGGTTTGACCAAGATACATATGTTTTGTTCAATAGCCCCACAAACGCTCATGATTACTCCCTTGATATTGCGGTTGAAGATACGCCGCTGGGTCGAGAACAAATCAGTACAACTTTTATCCTGGCTGAGAAGTTTTCTCAACAGAGCACTGAGTCCAATCTGAAGGATAAATCGGTAGCCTTTGTGGGATGCGCCAGAAACATAAAAGAACAGGCCATCAAGACAATTATCAATCTTGAGGCTCTTAAGAAATATTTCAAAAATTCTGTTATCGGTGTATTCGAAAATGACTCCACAGACGGCACAGATGTGAGTTTAAGAGAGTTGCATGATCAAAAGATCATTCACTTAATTCAAAAAACCAATTTGGATAAAGACCTCCCCCTACGCACAGCGCGACTGAGTTACGGCAGGAACTTACTTCTTCGCTGGGCCTTGCTACACGATATAGACTATCTCTGTGTGATTGATTTTGACTCAGCCATAAATGAAGGAGTTTTAACTGATGGGTTTCTAAGTAACTTTGCGCTGGATTCGGTTTGGGACGCAGTATTTCCGGTCAACCATCACTTCTACTACGACATTTACGCGCTTAGACATGCAGACTTCTTTAATTATGACTTTAGCAGCGCCTTGCAAAAAGCAGACGCCTCACTCGGCTCCAACAATGCTTTATGGCTTCACGCCTTTAGTCGTCAAATGGATCTTAAAGGGATGGCGGGTTGGTTACCTGTTGACTCAGCTTTTGGTGGCGTCGGCATTTACAAGGTTGACAAGATCCGTCAATCCAAGGCCTTTTATCAAGGGTTAGACCACGAGGGCCACGAGATATGTGAACATCTCTCATTTCACAGCGTGCTCAAGCAAAACGGGGCTCGCCTGTTCATCAATCCCAAATTTATTGTAGGACCCCTGACGGATGATTACACCAAGAATGTGTTCCCAACCGGCATTTGGTCCTCCAATTAACTTATGAGATGTAGGGACGACTTGGTCCATATTGCATAAATAAAAGCAATAGGTTTTCCGATATTATTGCGATAAATCTACACACACGGTCATATGGCAAAGCTAACATGCTCATTTTGTAGGCAGCACATCATTTGGGATGGTCCAAGACCTACCATTTGCCATCATTGCCACTCCCCTATTCCACCAAAGTCCTCGAACACGCTACGAAATGCGGTGTGGCTATTTCTGGCTATTCTTTTAATCATTGGTTGTGATTTTGCTTTTCTAAAAGATGCACCCAAATCCAAAGAAATTCAGCCCAGTATGGCCCCCTCAATTGATACTAATTTCGAATCAACTCAGCTCAAGACACCAGAAGAGAAATTAGGCCTTGGTTTTAATGAGGAAATTGTGTCGCCTACTATACCTGCACCTGCACCTGCAGCCATGCCAGCACTGAATACCCAAACAAGCGCCCCGGCGATAGCCGTGCAGGCCTCACAGCCAATACGATCTACATCACCCACCACCAATGGTGTCTCTACAGCTCTGGAAACCGCTTCCAATCCATCAACACCTTCAACGACTACGCCCTTTGCAACTCCCGGGACTTCTGCGGTATCACATCCTCCAAAAGAAACTAAAGAGGTGAATGAACAAAAAGAGGCGGCGCGGGCTTTGCTAGGTGTTACACCCCCGTCTAATATGAGCAGCCCAACCATGAGCGGCGCACCTACAGCGCTCACCTCTTCCTCAGAACAAATCAAGCCAACCCAGGACGCGGTAAAGGCTCCTTTTGCACCAAGCTTTGATTGCCTAAAGGTAAGCTCAAACGCGGACTTCATGGTCTGCAATGACCGAGAACTATCCAATCTTGATCTTCAAATGAGTCACTTTTACAAACTTGCGCGAGAAGCAACCCAGGATAAACTCCAATTAAGAGCGGAGCAAATTGCTTGGATTAAAACCAAAAAAGCTTGCGATACCAATGCTTGCCTTGAAAAAGCCTACCACCTAAGAATTACGCAACTCTCGAATAGATAGTCACACCTACACGTGGCGGATTCAATTTAGACTCAAAGTAGATTCAATGATAACCATTGCACCAAAGCGGTCCGAGTAGGTGGTCGAATGCATTTGATCTAACGGATGATTGAACCAGTGAAGATCAAATATTTTGTTCGCAGCGCTTAGGTATTTTTTTTAAATCGATATTCGTAGCCACTCGGGTATTTTTTCAGCATCCTTGAGCAATGTCTCAATTTCAATTTTGATGCGCTGCTCAAATTGGGCCCTATTTTCTACCCTGTATTGCCCAGTCTTTGGATCTAAATAAGGTATTCCGTCTTGTCCCTCAATTTTTTGAGGTGCTAGGGAATGCTTGAGTGATCCGAGCTGCTGGGGGCTGAATTCATTGGTTTGCCTGATAAATCGCTGATCGACCATTTGTTTAATCGAGATGTGCTTCATATGAAGCAGCCACAGACCCGGAATTGTTTTCGTTTTGTAATCGTTCAAACAGTAATGAAACCCTGGACCCCAGTAAGCAGGAATAGAGGCTATGGCAGGCTTGATATAACTGACATTTTTAGAAAAGTACTGCCTTTGGGCGCAAATATTCAAATGCCCTTCCAACTCAGCATCTTCACTTGGATGGTGCAAGATCTCTACGCCAAATTCGGGCGAAAAAACAACCCCTTCAGGCTCCGAGAAAAGTACCTCCCTGAAGTGCTGCATTCCTTTTTCGTGAACCAGCATTTCATCAATATCGACGTGTATGACCCACTCATATTGGGTAAGCAAGAAACGCTGAAAATACTCGCAGTACTGTTTAATGTTGAAATCATCTCTCGCTGTTTTGGGGAGATAGATGATTTGACAGCTGTTGGGGATGACGTCTACCGCCTTAACCGTATCTGAGCCGTGATCTATGACATAAATATCGCTTGGATCGGTCAACTGGGAGTAGTGGTCACGAAATATTTTTAAATGCAGACTCTCATTAAAGGAATGTGCAAATACGGCGATTCTGCGTTGCTTCACAAAACCTTCAGTGTTCCACTGCTGAAAATTGGGATGCACTGCAAAATCTATACTTTGCGAAACCATTGAGCCGTCCAAAGCAATTGACTCATCTAGCACTATCGCTCCGTTGGGTGCGAGTATCAATAAGTTGGGAGACTTGTTGAAGGCCTTGATACTTCGGAGCAAGATATAAGCATCATCTAAGAAAAATAGCTCACTGCTAATCAAGGCGAACTTAGGGATTTGCCAGTTGGTTTGCTCAGTAACGATAAAGGCGCGAAGATCTGCCGAGGGAAAGCCTACGAGCCCACTCACATCTGAGAGTTTTAGTTGGGTAACGGTATCTTTGCGTCTAAAAGCAATGGCCATCAGCGATTCTTCACGTTCTGTTTAAGAATGACTTTACAGTGAATACTGAGTTAAGCACACTTAGCTAAAAAATACTCGCCTTTAATTACGACTCGTACCTGTTGGGCCGCTGGGTGCAAGGGGTAAGTTAGTCACGCTGGGAGGGGGCTGTGGGACTGGGGCAATCACAGGAGAATTAAATCCACTTGAGCCCACTCCACCTGCACTTGACTGGGATGAAGACACTGAAGCCCTGGGGGTCACTGTTAGCACCGCAGTTGCCCCAACAGCTAATGAGCCATCCCGAATCTCTATGGTTGCATTGCGGTCTTGTTTGTTAAACACGATCAAACTGTTGGCGCCGCGCACCGCCGAGACCAGTATCCAACCTTGTCGGGGGTACTGATCTAAGAAGAACGAATAAGCTGTGTTTGTGTCCTTGCCAATTTCCATAGTTATACGACCCACCCAAGAGTCTCCTGCACCCAGTATGAGAGTGCGCTCATTGATAATTCTCGCCCCCGTTGGTAATTGCAGTTGACCCAGAAGTTCGACGTTGGGGACTTGCTCAGCGCCAGAGCTGGAGCTTGTATCCGCAGTGTGCGAGGGCGCTGTAGAGCAACCCGCCATCAAAACAGAACCAAGCGTGAAACCAAGCGCAGTAATGGGGGTTAGTAACTGAGCTTTTAAATTGAATAGTTGAGAAATTTTGTATTGACGCTTCATAATTAAACCTAATAACGAATGAATGAATAATGATTGACTGTTAACCTTGAAAAGAGATGTGCCGTTTAGCAGATTAGGCATCTTAACCGATTCTGTTTTTTTGACAAAATGAGCCTCAGACTTTGAGTAATTCAATATTTCCCATGTACGGGCGCAACACCTGTGGAACTACGACACTACCGTCAGCTGTTTGGTAATTTTCAAGTACTGCGACCAAAGTACGTCCAACCGCCAAACCAGATCCATTGAGCGTATGCACATACTCATTCTTACCAGCAGCGGTTTTGAACCTAGCCTGCAAGCGTCTTGCCTGAAAGGCGTCACAACTGGATACGGAGCTAATTTCTCGGTAAGCCGCTTGTCCTGGCAACCAAACCTCTAAATCATGCGTTTTAGTCGCTCCAAAGCCCATGTCACCCGTGCAAAGTGCCATCACCCGGTAGGGCAGACCTAGTTTTTTCAAAACATTTTCGGCGTGCCCCGTCATCTCCTCCAAAGTCTCCAAGCTCTTTTGAGGATGAACAATTTGAACCATCTCTACTTTATCAAACTGATGTTGCCTGATCATGCCTCTCGTATCTCTTCCGTGCGCACCCGCCTCTGACCTAAAGCAAGGCGTATGGGCGGTGAGTTTAATAGGCAGATCACTCTCTGAGAGTAGTTTTCCTCTTACGAAATTCGTCAAAGTGACTTCACTTGTAGGAATCAAGTAAAGAGCTGTACCTTCTTCGGCCCCGTCTTGGCCACCCTTTTTAACGGCAAACAAATCCTCCTCAAACTTGGGAAGTTGTCCCGTCCCGCGTAGCGTCTCTTCGCTGACAACGTAGGGGGTATAACACTCGGTATAACCGTGCTCGGTTGTTTGCGTATCCAGCATGAACTGAGCTAGGGCTCTGTGCAAACGAGCGATGGGGCCTTTCATAACCGTGAACCTAGACCCGGACAGGAGCGCCCCAGTCTCAAAATCCAGGCCCAAAGGTTCTCCAAGCTCCACATGGTCGCGCGCCTTAAAAGCCAAGGGGGTTGGCTCCGTACCCGTAGGACTCCATCTTCTGAGCTCAACGTTGCCGTCCTCCCCCGCACCCATAGGAACACTTGCATCGGGCAAATTAGGGACTGCTAACAAAAGTGCTTGCAGGTGCGCTTGCAGTTCGATGAGTCTTGTCTCACACTGATCGAGTTCGCTCTTCATTTGCGCAACCTCTTGCATCTGAGCATCAGCGGATTCGCCTTTTGATTTGAGTTGTCCAACCATTTTAGAGAGCGCATTGCGCTTGGCCTGTAACTCCTCAGTCCGAGATTGAAGCGTTTTACGCTCAGTTTCTAACGACTGAAAAAGCTCAATATCTAAAAAAGCTTGGGGACTCTTTCTAGCCTCAAGACCCTTTATCACTGCAGGTAAATCTCGGCGAAGTAATGCGATATCTAACATTGAATGGTTCTATTTAAGGTTTATGAATAACTTGGACAAACTGGGAAAAAATGAAATCAACGCAACTTAGATGCTATCAACCCAACGCTTGGTGAATGATTAGATGCAATACACAGTCTAGATTTTCGTTCACCCAAGATTTAAATCAATCTAACTTTAAGCCCTTGGGCAGAGGAAATTTTAACGTCTCTTGAATGCCGTCTAGTTTACGCACAGAGACAGCTCCAAACTCCCGCAAACGGGCAATCACTTCTTGAACCAATACGTCTGGTGCAGAGGCGCCAGCAGTCAAACCGACTTTGGCTTTACCAATAAACCAATCCTCTTTTAACTCAGACGCGTCATCCACCATGTAACTAAGCGCACCTAAATTGGCGGCTACGTCCCTGAGGCGGTTGCTGTTAGAGCTTGTGGGACTGCCCACTACAACCACCACATCCACCTTGGAGCTCAGCATTTTTACTGCGTCTTGCCTATTTTGAGTCGCATAACAAATATCTTGTTGTTTAGGACTTCGAATATTGGGGAACTTTGCTTCTATGGCGCTAGAGATCTCTTTAGCATCGTCAACACTCAAGGTGGTTTGAGTTACAACTGCTAGCTTCTCAGTTTGCAAGGGTCTCAGACGCTCTACATCGTCCACATCCTCTACCAAATGAATACCGCTTGCAAGTTGGCCCATGGTTCCTTCAACTTCGGGGTGTCCTTTATGACCAATCATAATGAACTCATAACCCTCTTTGTGCAACTTAGCCACCTCGACATGCACTTTCGTTACTAGGGGACAGGTGGCGTCAAAAACGCGAAACCCACGTCTTGCTGCTTCAGCCTCAACGGACTTAGGTACGCCGTGAGCACTAAATACGAGGGTGGAATCTGCAGGAACATCATCCAAGGATTCAATGAAGACTGCACCTCGAGACTTAAGATCTGCAACGACGTGAGTGTTGTGCACAATTTCATGGCGCACATAGATGGGGGATCCAAATTTTTCTAACGCGCGCTCAACAATCTCAATGGCACGGTCAACTCCTGCACAAAACCCCCTTGGCTCGGCGAGGATAATCTCCTGGGGAGCGAGTGAGGGATTTAATTGCGAGCTTGTGTTCATGGGGACTGAATATTTTGTGACTCAAAAATAAAAGTATTACGGGGCAACAACGATTGCGCTTAGAGCGTGGCCCGATATCTACATTGCATGGGTTTACAGCACCCCGATAACATGAACCTCAAAAGTCAAGGCTTGATCCACAAGGGGATGATTGAAATCAAACAAGACCTCAGCGTCTTTAACTGCCTTGACCACGCCAGCATAAGTCCCTTTGCCCTCAGGTGCGGGAAACTCCACAACCTCACCAACAGAGTACTGATCCCCCTGTGTCCCCATCCTGTCAAGGAGATCTTGACTCACCCACTGAACCATTTGTGGGTTGTGAGTGCCAAAGGCCTCGCCCGCCCCTAGAGTAAACACCTGCCTTTGACCCTCTGCCATCCCGATTAAGCAGTTCTCCATGGGCAATGAGAGTTCCCCAGTACCCAAAGAGATAGTGGCGGGTTGCCCACCAAACGTATTGATCACATCTCCACTCGTGCCTGACAGGCGGTAATGAAGGGTTAAAAAAGAGTCCGCTTTAACGGTCTGAGGCTCTTTGGTGTCAGGGGTTTGACCGGGGTTGGGGTGGGTAGTTGAATTCATAAATCAGTTCTTATTCCCCCCATTGTAGAAGTTCTCTAGCTGAGAGGGTTAGGGCGTCAATTTGAACTCAGCGTGGAGGCCCGTCTGGACACTTTAATAAAGTCAACCGTGGCTGGGTAAATCCCCACACGCTCCACTTTGGGAGGATGTATTGACCAAAGATGAACCGAAGTCACTCTTTTTTACAACAAAGTAGTTGGTATTTAGCAACACCCATTTGACAGATTCTATAAACCAGTTAGCATCCATCTCCCCGCGGTCGATTTTAATAAATTTTTGAATTTTTATTAAGGTAAATCAGGCACTTGCAGGTGAAACTTGTTATTCGAGGTTAATTGCCATGACATTTAAAATTCTAGTCACCAGTCAAAAAGGTGGCGTTGGTAAAAGTACTCTGTCCGCCAATTTGGTTGCATATTTCAGTCGTCAAATGCAACTAAAGACAACGCTCATAGACTGGGACCCACACGGCTCATCCAGCAACTGGTTGCTACACGCTCCAAACGTGGGTGTCGTCGTTCAACATTTAAGCTTACCTGTTGATCAGGGCGGCAATCGACCCATTTTTGAAGCAAGACTCCAACTCAGACATGCCACCAAAACGAGTGACATCGTGCTGTGCGACTTAACTTGGTCAGACTCTTTGGCTGGTGAGTTGATGTTTGAGTTTGATATGGTTTTGGTACCTACTTCAGTGTCTGAGATCGAACTGGGTGCGACCTCTGGATTTTTAAGTAGAAACAGATGGGTTTTTGATTCTGCAGCAGCCAGACGTCCCATGCTACTGGTATGCCCAACCCGCGTACTACCAGAGCAATTAGCCTCTAATATTTTCACGAAACAACGCTTCCCGGTTAGCTTCATGTTGGCGCCTCCCGTTCAAGAATCCCAAACAGCGCGGGATCTGTACGAACGAGGATTCCTCATGGACTCTGAGGACGTGTGCGGTTTCTCTTTCCTGCAATTTGCCCAAGCCGTCTGCGCAGCTCGTGAGATGCGCATGGCACAAAACAACCAGGCCGCCAAGGCCACTACGCTATCGAATAACGTCGGCGCGACGAGCTCAGACCGATTCGCAAATGCAACGACTCCGCGCTCAAGCGTGCTCGACGGCGTCGTCAGCTCAGCTCAGTACTCTATTTTGGGACGTCATAGGCAACGTAAATTAGCCGAGGCTGAGCAGGCTTCAAATACTACAGCAGCCGCATCGACGGATACTTCCCGCTCTATGTCCTCCCTTGGTATTCCTGAGTTCATAAGACGCATGTCACGCGGTACCTCCCCAGCAAAAAATTAAGCGGTTTTTATCATGGCAGAAGACAAATTCCTCGCCTTCAAGGGCCTCAAACAGTACGATCCTGATTCAGGATGGGCAAGCGTTGCGCCCGCTGATAATGTCCCCGACTTCAGCGGGGAACAAGAGGAATCATTCGATCACGACCACTACGAACACCTTCAAGGTCATACCTACAACCATGATGAAGGCTTTTACGTAGATCCTGCATTTGAAAAAGATTTGAATGATTTATCCATGGACTTATCCAAAAGTCATGACGCGAATCAACACTCAAGAAGAAATACCAATACCTATTCGAACTCGAATCAAAGAGATCACAAGGAGAGATTCCAAGAGGACATAAACCTCTCGGACCCTTTGCTTTCAGAACTGTTTGAGCAACTGCATCAGCCCCCGCAAGATGAGTTGACACAAAATTGGAAGATCATTGCTACAAGCGTTAATATTTTGAGCCAGCGAATGGCTCAGCGACGTGATTTAAAAGAACGCTTGACTAAGCTCGACCAAGAGCTTGAGATACTTAGGTCAAACATATTGCATGATTTGGAAGATATCCAAAAAGCTGCCGACCAACAGCTCTCTATGGCCCGCCTTCGCGCTGAGGTCTCAACGCTAGCCCAGGCGCGCCTGGCCTCTCGTTTGAAACAAAAGAACGGTTAACGCAACTGCTGAATTCAAGTACGCCTTTGCTACTGATTTTTTACATCAACGAATAAATCCGCGTCATATTTGTGCGCCTAAACCATGCGTATCTAAGGGTTTGAGTTGGGTCGGTTGAATGAATGATCCTTTAATGCACTCGCACGAAATTCTTAGAACCTGAGCAATAGACACCTAGGTGACTGGTGCGTCGATTGCGCATCGCTTGTACGTCACTTGTACGTCACTTGTACGTTACTTGTACGCCACTTGGATACTGCTTTCTCAACTCAGGTTGGAACCACAAAATTTGACAAAAAAATTCTTAACTCTGACTCTCCTCTGCTAAAACTCCAGGTATAGTCTCTCAAGAAAAAGCACATTGTTAGCTAGGTAGATTCGCTATCTTTTGTGGAGATTTATTCAGATAAGATCATCCTTAATTTTGCAATTTAACAGACTTCCTTCATTTTGAAATAACAAGAGAACGCCAATGTTTGATCGTTTGAACTCAGTTTTCCCCATCCGCTACACCACCTTCTTTGTAGCATTGGCAGGTTTTTGCTTAACCTTACTCATCACAGTTGTGACGGGACACGGCATATTTGAGCTGTGCGTATTTGGACTACTAACAGGCATCGGTGTCTACGATTTGCAGCAAAAGCATCACTCCATATTGAGAAACTATCCCATTTTGGGACACTTACGCTTTATGCTGGAATTTATTCGCCCTGAGATTAGGCAGTATTTTTTTGAAAATGAAACCGAGGCCTCTCCCTTCTCGCGCGCCCAGCGAAGTCTCGTCTACTCCAGAGCTAAGGGTGAATCAGATAAACACCCCTTTGGTACCGATTTGGATGTGCGCGCAACCGGCTACGAGTGGATCACTCACTCCATTGCTCCGTCCACCATCGAGTCCCATGATTTCCGAGTACACGTGGGGGGCGATCAATGCAAATTACCTTACGATATAAGCCTATTTAATATCTCAGCGATGAGTTTTGGCGCGCTCAGTGCTAACGCTATTTTGGCGCTTAACAAAGGCGCAAAATTGGGTGGCTTCGCACACGACACCGGTGAGGGCTCCATCTCAACGCATCACCGTGTGCACGGGGGGGATATTATTTGGGAGGTCGCATCCGGTTACTTTGGATGCAGGGACGATACTGGGCACTTTAGTCCTGAACAATTTAAAAAGAACGCCCTTAGCCCGCAGGTCAAAATGATTGAGATTAAACTCAGTCAAGGAGCTAAGCCCGGGCACGGAGGCGTACTCCCAGCCTCTAAAGTCACACCCGAAATTGCTGAGGCGCGAGGCGTACCCCTCGGTGTGGACTGTGTATCCCCCTCCTCACACTCCAGGTTCTCAACTCCCCTAGAGATGATGGACTTTGTCGCTGAGTTGCGAGAGCTCTCAGAGGGGAAACCAGTAGGCATTAAACTTTGTATTGGCCACCCTTGGGAGTGGTTTGCAATTGTGAAAGCGATGCTCGAGTCCAAGATAAGACCCGACTTTATCGTGGTCGACGGCGCTGAAGGGGGCACGGGCGCAGCACCCCTGGAATTCTCAGACCACTTGGGCATGCCACTTCAAGAGGCGCTTAGACTGGTCCATAACACCTTAGTGGGTGTTGGCCTGAGGGAGCAGATCAAGATCGGTGCCAGCGGCAAAATCATCAGTGGCTTTGATATCGCAAGAGCCCTCGCACTCGGAGCCGATTGGTGTAACAGTGCACGTGGTTTTATGTTCGCTGTGGGCTGCATCCAAGCGCAGACCTGTCACACCGGTAACTGTCCAACAGGCGTAGCAACTCAAGACCCCGTTAGGCAAATCGCCCTCGTAGTTCCCAGCAAAGCTGAGCGTGTTTACGGATTTCACAAACACACACTAGAAGCGGTGAAGGAAATTTTAGAAGCTGCGGGGCTGCACCACCCCAAAGATCTAAATCTGCATCACATCATACGCAGAATCAGTGAGCATGAAACAAAACCCTTATCTACGCTCTTTCCTGATGTGGAAAAAGGAATCTTGTTGACCTTAAAAGACAGAGCTGACGAGAGTAACAAAAGCGAAGTTGCAGCCCAGGTTATTCAAAAAGAAATTTTTCACATCTTTACGGTTTATTGGCCTTTGGCTCAGGCCAATAGCTTCGCTATGAAGAAACATTAACCTTAATCTCAGGTTAATGCTCTGACGGAAAGACGAAGTGGCCATGGATAGATTCCTGCTTGAACATCTGAATGCAAATAAAAGCGAAAACTCAACTCATGCGGGGTATTTTTGAGTACCAAACCTCGCTGAGCGACAGTCCCACCGTCAGCACCCAGTTGAACTGTATCTCCAAGTCCCCTGATCTGTACGCCGTCAAAAAGGAAACCAACTGGTGTAAATTCCAGAAGATATCCAGCAGAACTGTTGGTTGAGACCGAATAATTCAATGCAAATGGCACATCTACATAACCACGAGCAACATCTCTTTGACTTATCTTGAGTTGCTGCGGATCAGATAGGCTACTGAAAATGGCGTTGGCAATCACATTAACAGTGACCGGAATGGAGGTCATGACCTGTCCTGCATAAGCGGCCCCTAGCAGTGGTGGAAATCCAGGCAGGCCGACTTTATGTAAGTGTGTGAGTGCCCCAGGCAGGCTGTCGGCAATTGAAGTTGATGGATCAAACCAGCTTTGGGTGCTTGTGATGGATAAACACTCCAGTATCAAACCTAAATACAGAAAGCGTAATATGCGTTTGATAGATGGGGGGTGTTGATCGAGAGTCATTGAATAGCCTTGACTATTGACTCGGCTCATCGCCTGATTTCTTGAGGAGCACTCCCCCGCTTATCCACGTCCAAGCGAATAATCCTTATTTCAAGCGTTATAAAAGTCAGTGATTGATGATTAGTATCAATACACGCAAAATGTAGTACGTTAGTTAAAGAATTTTTGTAACACTGGTTTTCACATAATGGTTTATGCAGTTGACGAGCACCAAAAACAGGTCTACATTCAACTCAGGCTATCGAGACTAAGTTTAGCCTTATCAGGTCCAAGCTCCCTAAATTTTTAAGTGTGGAGGAAAATCATGAAGACCATTAAAGAGTTTATCAAGGAAAACCCAAAGGAAGTTCACTGCGTCAAAGCAGAAGACTCCGTCATCGATGCCTTAAGGCTAATGGCGCGCGTAAATATTGGCGCAGTCATTGTGAATTCCAATGATCGCTTGGTAGGCATCTTATCTGAACGGGACTATGCAAGAAAAGTTGTGCTGATGGGAAAAAATAGTACTGAGTCATTGGTAAGCGACATAATGACACAAAAAGTCATCACCGTTTCTCCTGATCAGAAAATAGATGACTGCATGAAAATCATGTCAGACCACCATATTAGACACTTACCAATCGTTGCAAATGAAATTGTTATCGGAATAATTTCGATTGGCGACGTGGTCAAGGAAATGATCAAGACGCAGCGAATGATGATTGAGGATTTGCAGAAGTATATTTCTGGTTAATCACATCCAAATCTAGATCCTTACTTCAAATCGTTTAAATGGCAAGCCGATAGATGGCCGGGCGAGATCTGAATCAAAGCGGGAACAACCTCTGAACAGCGTTTTAGAGCATGAGGACACCGCGGATGGAAATGACAACCAGACGGCGGGTGCATCGGAGAAGGTATCTCACCCCTGACCGGATGAAAAGTTTTGCGCTCTGTACTAATGACAGGCATCTCACTGAGTAGGGCTGTTGTGTAGGGGTGATTGGCATGCGCAAAAATCTCCTCCGTAGCCCCCTCTTCTACGACACGCCCCAAATACATAATAACGACCCGGTCAGTTAAGTGGCGAACCACACCCAAATCATGACTGATGAATAAATAGGTCAGATTAAGGTTCGCACGCAAGTCCATGAACAAATTCAACACCTGTGCTTGAATAGAGACGTCTAGTGATGCTACGGCCTCATCACAAATCAAAAATTCAGGATTCACTGCAAGCGCCCTTGCAATTCCAAGCCTGCTGCGTTGTCCACCTGAGAGTTGGTGAGGGTACCGCTCCATCATCTCGGGATTTAGACCCACCCGCTCAAAAAGCGATTGAGCAAACTCTTGTCTATTTCGTTGATCAACCAAGCCGTGATAAATGGGCGCTTCAGTCACAGAGTCGATTGCCCGCAGACGTGGATTAAGGGAGGCATACGGGTCTTGAAAAATCATTTGTATCGACAGCCTGACACTGCGCCGCTCCTCAGGTGTCATTGCAGTAAGGTCCTTACCCCGCCAAGTACGTGCCCCCCTCTCGGGGCTGAGTAGGCCAGCAGCAACCCTGCCAAGGGTTGATTTACCGCAACCCGACTCACCCACCAAACCAACCACCTCTTTACTGGCTAATTGAAGATTTATATCGCTAACTGCATAAATATACTCGTCTGTATACGTTCCACCCAACTGATTCATCAACAGATTGACTTTACTGAGAGGTTTGCCGAATCGTTTCGAAACGCCCGTTAGTGTTAGCAAAGAGTTTTGATCGCTCATCTCGTGAGCTCCAGCGGTTCTAGGTAAGGGTGAACACAGCGCAGTTTATGGGTAGGACTCAAATCGGTGAAATCTGGTTTCTTCAAGCATTCCAGGCTTGATCGTTCGCACCTAGGATTAAAAGCGCAGCCCATGGGTAAGAGCGCCAGGGAGGGAGCTGTACCAGGAATCTGATACAAACGCTCGTGGGGGTGATTGACAGAGGGAACTGATCGAATCAAGCCGCGAGTGTAGGGGTGTGCGGGTTGGCTCAGGACGCTCGCGCTTGGACCTTGCTCCACAATTCGACCAGCGTACATCACACTTATTTGATCAGCTAGACCAGAAACCACAGATAAGTCATGAGTGATCCAAATGACAGAAGTTCCGGTTTGACGACATATATTTTGAATCACGCCCAGTATCTGCCCCTGAATGGTGACATCTAAGGCTGTGGTTGGCTCGTCTGCAATGATCACGTCAGGTTTATTGAGCAGCGCAATTGCGATTGCTACGCGCTGGCGCATTCCGCCTGAGAACTGGTGGGGGTAGGCATTGAGTCGTTCCTCTGGGGAGGCAATACCAACCATCTTAAGAGCTTGTAAACACTCATCTATGGCTTGGGTGTTTGAGATTTGGCGATGCGCCCGGATGGTTTCAATCATTTGAACTGAGATTTTCATAACCGGGTTAAGAGTCATCATGGGGTCCTGAAAAATCATCGCCATACGGTTACCCCTGATCTGCCTGAGCTGCTCTGCATTTATCAATCTTAGGTCCTTATTTCCTAGCATGATTCTTCCAGAGCTGACCCTACCGGGGGGATCAAGGAGTCCCATGATCGAGAAGCCAGTCAATGATTTACCACTTCCAGATTCGCCAACCAATCCCATGATTTGGCCTGGATGCAACTCAAAACTAATCTCATCTAAAGCCCGCACAACGCCATGTCTCGTCACGAATTCGGTGACGAGATTTTCAACTCTTAAATGGGCGTGAGCGTTCATAGAGACGGTACTTGAGTTTTATTTTTGTAATTTAGGATTTAAGGTATCTCTTAATCTATCTGCAACTAGGTTGATACTGACGATCATGACAAGCAGCGCTAAACCGGGATAAAAACTGATCCAGTATTTACCAGACATCAAGTACGAGTATCCGTTTGAGATGAGGAGTCCAAGAGAAGGCTCAGTAATGGGTAGTCCCAAACCTAAGAATGATAAAGTCGCCTCCAGCGCAATAGCTGCAGCAATTTGCATCGCGGCAACCACAATAAGCGGGGCAACGCAGTTGGGGAGCAAGTGATTGAAAATGATTCGACTGTGCCCTAGCCCCAAACACCGAGCTGCCTCGATATACTCTTTCCCCATCTCAACGAGTGCAGCCGAGCGCACCGTTCTTGCGTAATAGGCCCATTGAACCGTGATCAGTGCAATGATGATTTTGCCCAGTCCCTGACCAAACACTGCAAGCAAGATCAATGCGATCAAAATAGCTGGAAATGACAATTGGATATCAACAATGCGCATGACGAGGCTATCCGCTTTATTACCTAGATAAGCCGCTGTCAAACCCAGTATCGTTCCTGTCATCAAAGCACCGAGAGTGGATACAAGACCTACACCCAGTGAGATACGCATGCCGTAAATAATGGCAGAGTAAATATCCCGCCCTTGATCATCTGTACCTAGTAGGTAATAGATCTTCTCATCAAAGGAGAAAGCGCCTGGAGGCAGACGAGCGTCAAGGATATTGAGTTGGGCTAAATCGTATGGGTTTTGAGGGACGAGAAAGGGAGCAAACAGCGCTGCTAATATAAGAACACTTAAAACACATAATCCACCCAGAGCTATGTAGTCGCAGGAAAACGTCCTCCATATCCTTTGTGTTGGAGACTCAATAGTACTAGACTGAGCTTGACTCATCTTACTGAGTCTCCAATACGCACCCGCGGATCAAGTAAAGCGTAGCTAAGATCCACAACCAGATTAATAATCACAAAGAACACAACGATCAAACACAGATAAGCAACGATAACAGGTCTATCCAAGTTGTTAATAGAGTCAATTAATAATTTGCCCATTCCTGGCCAAGCAAAGATTGACTCCGTCACTATGGAGAAAGCGATCACCGATCCAAACTCCAAACCGATCACAGTGACGATGGGGATCATGATATTCTTTAATACATGAACACCGATGATGCGACTTGGACGGAGCCCTTTAGCCCGCGCAAATCTGACGTAATCTTGCATAAGGGCCTCTTGGGTGCCCGCGCGCGTTAGACGAATAATCATCGCCAGTTTGAAGAGTGCCAAATTTAGGGCTGGCAATAAAAGATGTTTGAGCCCCTCCCAAGAAAGAAAACTAATCGGTATTCCAAATAAAACCGTTGTGGGTCCACGACCACTCGAGGGGAGCCAGCCTAGTTCGACTGAGAAAAACATAATCAATACAAGTCCAACCCAAAATGTTGGCAATGAGAAACCTAAAATAGAGACGCTCATGATCGTCTTACCCATCCAATTATCTGCATTCATACCAGCGATGAGGCCAAGCGGAATCCCAAGCACTGAGGCTATTAGCATAGCTGCCACTGCGAGCTCCATCGTTGCGGGCATTTTGCTGATCAACAAATCAATCGCAGGCGTACTGAACATGAACGATCGCCCAAGATCGCCTTGAAGCACTTGCCTTAGGAAATAAAAGTACTGCTGCCAAAGGGGGAGATCCAAACCCAGCGCTTTTGTAACTTGCGCAATGTCTTCGGGGGTCGCGTCTGGTGAAATTAACAGATCGACAGGATTACCTATTGCATAAACACCCACAAATACAAGGAGTGACATTGCCAGTAAGACAAAGAAACTCTCGCTTGTTCGCCTTAATATGAAGGTCAACATGGGTTAGGGAGCGGTACAGGGACGCCTACCCGCACAAAACAATTAGGCGTGCCTTTATACACATTATTTAGGCTGAAACTCTTGAGCGAGTGTGTATTCATCCGTGCGAGGTGTGTAGGCTACGCCTTTTCTAGTTGCCCATGTATTAATCTGGTGGTGCAAAGGCACCAAGCCTATATCTTTAAGAGCCATAGTAGCCGCCCTTTGTAACAATGATTCGCGCTCTTTATCTTCAATCGTAGCCATCGCTTTAGCGAGCACTGCGTCCATCGCTGGGTTGGAGTAACGCCCCCAGTTGAAGCTTCCCAGTCCCTTGTCAGGCGCGTAGGTCGCTAATAAGGGACGCAAAGCGGAGGATGACTCGCCCGTAGAAGCACCCCAACCTAGCATTGCAAACGAGTACTCAAGTTTAGATGCGTGGCCCAAATAAACACCCATGGGCATCGTCACGACTTTTGTTGTGATGCCAGCACGCGTCAACATCTGAGCAACAGCTTGTGCAATCTGGTCGTCGTTCACATAGCGGTTATTTGGCGCGTGCAGTGTGAGATTGAATCCATTGGGGTAACCGGCATCGGACAAGAGTTTTTTAGCACCCTCTAAATCGTATTTGTCAGGGGTTAAAGCGGGCACATGCCCAAACATGGGGGCAGGTACCAAGTTTCCTGTTGGCAGGGACAAGCCCTCCATGACTCGGGTATTGATTGTTTCGCGATCAATCGCCTTGGAGATGGCTTGGCGGACACGAAGGTCTTTGAACGGATTTTTGTCTAATACTTTTCCGTCCTTATCCGTCACAAAAGGGGTTTGATCGCGGAGTTGATCCAAGTGAAAGAAAATGATACGGTGTGAGGTTTTGGTAAACGTAGAAAGACTCGGGTTTGCCTTGATCTTGGCCAAGTCAGGGGTCGGAATATTTTCTATAGCATCCACATCACCCGATAAGAGCGCGGCCAGGCGGGTTGGGTCATTGGGGAGAATTCGCAGGGTAACTTTCTCCCACGCAGGTTTTTTGCCCCAATAGCTATCGTTACGCGCCAACTCAACTCGGTCTCCGCGTTTGAATTCTACAAACTTAAAGGGACCTGTACCGATATTGACTTTCCCGGCATTGAAATCCTCTGTCGTTGCATTTGCTGCTACCTTCTTGGAGAGGATATAGATGGTGGACAGATCGTTGGGGAGTAAGGGGTAAGGGGAAGCTGTCTTAAAGCGAATGGTGTAATTGTCAACAACTTCGCTTGAGACGATCGCTTTTGTATAAACAGTAAATGGGCCAGGGCTATTGGGTATTTTCCCAACTCTGTCATATGAGAATACAACATCGGCTGCGGTGAAATCACCACCATCATGAAACTTAACACCCTTGCGAAGCTTGAATTCCCATGTTGTGGGATCAATTGTTTTCCAAGATTCAGCCAAATCAGGTATCAAACGGGAGTCAGAGTCGAGTGTCACGAGCTTATTGTAAATATGCTCTGCTACGCCGTTGTTAGGGAACAAATTCACGTAATGGGGGTCCATTGAAGTGATATCAGCCCCAACGCCAACTCTTAAATCTGCGGCATGGGAGGAGAAAAATCCAGCAGTTAGAAGGGAGAACAGAAAAATGGCTGTCAGTCGGCGTAATTGCATATTTAAATCCTTTGAATCTGATTAAGTCCCAATCGCAAGTATGCCATGTTTAAGCATTCGATTGAATTTCCCTTAGATTTTTAGATTATATGGATAGCTCACATTTCAGTGGGATGCCCCCTAAAAACCCAAGGGGCAACCCTGATGAGCGTAATTCAGATAAAGCGATTCAATCAAATAAATCAGGGTATCAGAACTGAAACTACAGAGTTCATTTGACATTCCCCCGGTGATTGATTTAGAAATTAACCGTAACCGTCAAAAAATCACCATAATACCCAACACCTGCATCTTGACCAGGACCGATTTGTCCATACAAACTCAGTATATTGGTGGTGCTTGATTGCACAGTCACAGCACTGCCTTGCCCTTTTCCATCGCCCCAAACTATAGTTCTGGCGGCGTCAGTAAAGATGTTGTACCCAAGCTTGTCCGGGCTAGTACTGCTTGTCATGAACCTTTGGGTAGTACTGCTGTGTTGGCCAGTCGTTAAAGTAATCACGGGAAACACTTCGCCACCAGTGCAAGTGACGGTGACAGTCCCTACCCCACTGTTGTTAGGAAGTGATTGCAACGCACTATAGGGACTGAAAACCACCCCTACGCTATTGATGGTACAGGCAGCAATTGCACTTTTGAAGCTAGGCAGCAAACTCATCAAAATCAAAACGAATTGAAATGCATTGATATTGACATTACTTCGAAATCTGTTTTTCATTTTTTATTCCCTTACAAATGACTACTCCAAGATCAGGGAGTGGATCTGAGCTAGGTTGAAATTTAACTGTGAACTGACAAACTCTGTGATTCCAAAATGCTTTCAGTTTTGTGATACGACTCAGGTGAGCAACATAGACTTGTCCACCTTCGCCTACCGTATATTTATCGTCTAAGGTATCTATTTTTACCTCGGAACCGGCAGGTAAATATCTGCCGTCTTCTAACTTAATGGTGAAAGTTGCTGCGTTGGACTGTTCAATTGGGAACTTAACCTCTAGTCCACTTCGGTAGTACGGGATCGCTTCTACTTTAACGCCTAAAATCTTTGCATTGAGCGGAAAATCAGATGGACGAACCGTGATTTCATTTTTATCATAAGCTCTAAGGCGAGGTATCAATGCCTCCCCGTTGCTATCCGTCTTTGCTGCGGGTTGATTGTCAACAAGTACCGTTATATTTGGATAATCTGGAACCACAGCCAAAGCAAAGCTTTGATCTAAACGACGACTCATAAAGAAGTTGCTCCCTATGATTGCAATTCCTCCACTCGCATCTAGGCTTGTAGACGTTTGTCCTTGATCGCTGGCTACGGCTGCAGTGTATGTTCCAACATTCGTTTGTAAAGTGTAAGCTCCTAAGCTCGATCCATCGTTTCTTGCTTGAAATAAGTAGCCGAATCCCTCTCCAAGCGGAACACTCTTTTGGAGCGTAGCTGCAAAATCATTGCTATTGCTATTATTAGCACCCCCACCGTGCTTTGACTGAGCAGTAACGCTTGCATTGACAGTCGACCCCAGAGGGATACTGAAAATTGTGAAAAATGTTGTTCCATTCTCGCTTGCTAAATCACGCAAAGCGGAAATACTCAAAAAACCGTACCCCCCCAAGGACATCCCCCAACCCAGGGTTACTATGCGCGAACTTGCCATGTCTCGGTTTATTTGACTTATATAGGCAAGATTCACGGAGCCTGCGTCAACTGTTGTATAACTGATATTGCTTGTAACCAAATTTGCTGGTGAGAACTGTGTGGTTTGTTGCCCTACTTCGGTAAACCCACTACTGGCCCATTGCGAACGAAGTCCCATACTCCAAGGTCGGGAGAGTCTATCAAAACCAATTAATACGAGACCACCGTTGGTAGTAGAGGTGCCGGCGGTAAGGTTCGTTGATGGAAGGTATGGGTTGAGCGAGTTAGATTGAGCTGAGATATAGTCTGCTCCAGTTTTGCCGTGACTGGCGGCGACGTAAGTGCTGAGAGTCCCGATTTGAGGAATAAGATAATCACCGCCCAAACCAGTGGTCAGGTGCTCTGCCATTACTTCTGTGTGCACTTCACCTGTAAAAAAATCATTGAGCCCTCTTCTGTAATTCTCAGAAGCGATCCAGGAGCTGTAGTTGTTGCTGTCTGTTCCGTAATTATTTCTAACAAAACCAAGATCGTAAGAAAATACTTCTAAGTCCTTTTTGAGCAATATCTGACTTGCATAGAAAGGCTCAACAATAAGTTGTTCACGTCCGAGCAAATCTCTAATGACCAAGTTAACTTCACCAGAACCGGAAACAATTGGGAGATTACTGATTGAGAAGGGTCCAGGCGGCACATTTTGACGAGAAACTAATGCATTGTTAATAAAAACATCGACAGTAGATGGCAATAGTGCCTCACCCCTCGCACCTTGCATTGGATAGGCAATAAATCCTGGCTGGGTCGTAAAGTTAGTTCCAAATTGGATGCCTCCAAATCGAACTGAGCGCCCCCAAGTACCAGGACTGCTGATATCGTCACCAATTCGTATGGACTGCATTTTGTCGGGCAAATCAATAGTCCACGTTGTATCGAGTCGCGTATTAGTCGTTCCAGTATCAGTGTTGCGAACTAAGAAACTGTTTACGCCGACACCGTAATGATTAAAATACCCAAGCTCGAATTGCCCTGAATGCTGGGAATATCCGAATGTGTTGGATGTGAATAGGTCGTAATTCACAAATCCCCCAGGCCCGGTGCGCACTGGAGCCGGTAGAGCGCTGTAGCGACTAGAGCGGATTGTCTGAAAAAATGCTTGTGGTTTTGCCTGAATTGTTAAAGTCGATCTAACCTTATCAACTAAGGGCGGTAATTCTGCAATCGAGCTGATAGGGTAATAGGTCTGCTCCTCATACACAATAGCGGTGCTTAAAGGTGGTGTTTGGAGTCTCCAACGTTTCAAGTCTTCAGCCCAGAGATAAAACACCCCTGAATTGTCTTCTAAGACCAGTGCTGTTTGGTTTAATTTTTGTCCGTTTATCTCAATCTCTAATAAGATTGATGTATAGACACTCAATCCTTGAGAAGCACTATTACCGTAAGTTATAGCAATTGGTAACCCTGGAAAAAGAGAGTTTGTTGAATCCTTAACGGGTATATTCTCACCCGCCCAAGCCACTGAACAGAATGAGAATAATACCCAACAAAAGGGGACGAAGAAAGGATTACGGTTTATCCACAACAATGACTGTATCTACGTTGACGGAATCGGTATAGGCTTTTAGGTGCAAAGGCTCGCCCGCTATAGTTTCTGATCCAGAGGGTTTAAGGATCCAAGCATGCGACTGCCCAGAGAGGATGTAATTTGCACCAGTATCATTAACGACGGAGTGCTCTGCTCCGACTGACAACAGCGTAAAGTCAGTAATTTTCACGTGTGCATTGCCCTCGTTATGAAGCTCAATTTTGATCATACTATCAGGCGCAGAGCTAACCTTCCAAGTCAGTTTGGGTTCTGCTTTGCCTGTTTGAGGTTGAATGAAAACTGGAACACTCACTCTCATCGCAACCTCGACAGCAGTCACATTCTCCGAAATTGAGGGAGATATTTCTTGCAGATTTATACGGTAGGTCAACTCCTTAGATTTGTCTGCCGGTATGCGCAGTGCCATACGAATAATTTGAGATGATTGAGCAGGGATAGTAACGATCGGAGGAGTAACCAATAACTCCCTTGTAGGCAAGTAAACATCCTTGCCGTCAACTTGGGACCATGCAATGGGTTGAATTTGAATGGTTGTCAATTTGTTTGAAGCGTTGGTGATAGTCATAGCTGCAGTTTTTTGTTTTGGCGAGAGATCTATCCTAAGTGGATCGATATTCCAGCCTGCTGCTTGAGACGCGAAAGAAATCAGGGCTAAAGCGAAGAGACTAAAGAGGCGCTTTGAATTTTTGAGGATGGGTATAGTTTTCATTCTATTAATTCTTAAAAGTAAATTGTTGCGGTAATGGTATCTGTATAGGCATCGGCTGCAACGCTCTGCCCCCCCGGAATAGTTCCGCAAATGTTATAAAGCTGAACAAGTGAATTAGCAGCTACAGGTATGGGCAAAGTTGTACCTGTACTTGGTCCCCAAGCGGTAGATGCCGGGAATGTACAGGGTGCACCCGGTACATTTGTTGAAGGTTGAAAAACGTTATAGAGCAATAGACCTGCAGAGGTTGTCCCTACCATCGCTCTTTGACCGCCAGTATTCTTTTTCCCGTAATCAAGTCCTACCAATACGCTAGTAGAGCCTTTTGTGCATGCGATGCTAATTTGACCCACCGAATTTAAAGCAACGGTAGCGTTAATGCTCACTGGATCGTAAGTTGCAAAATTGAGACCCAACGATGTTGCAATCGTACAGGCTTGCGCAACTCTTGCATTGACTGGTATGGGTGTTGTTACACTTCCCCCGGATAAGCCTTGTGCAAATGCTGAGGATAAAAATACCTGCGAGATGAGAGTTGCAATGATTGTGTTTTTATTCATTTTGAATACTCAATTAAAGATGAATGATGACACTCTTCGCTTTTATTTACTGTGCGTTGGCAAACACGTCTTTGAATTTACCGAATGTCCTGCTAAAGCGGTCGTACAGTTAGGACTCCATTCACGTACTTGACTGTATAGTTTGAAGCATTGAATGAGCCCCCAGACACAGGTGATGCTGTAATCACATAGGGATTACCTGCAATGGTAGCGCTTGCTGCGCCGCCAGGACTTGACAATGAAAGTTCGGCAATCGTATCTCCGTTCACTAGTCCATCTAAGCTAAATGCAGTGGGTGTGAGGGAAGTGCCTAATGGCTTCCAAACATCTGCTACTGTAATGAGGAGTGCAACGGGCAAAACATACAACGAACCGTTTATATATGTAATGTTGTAATTCGATGCTTGAAATGTCCCGCCCGTAGCATTGCTAGGTACTACGGCGTATGGTGATAGATTGACTCCAGCACCTGCAATAGAGCCCGCGCTTAACATTACAACTCCCCCTATTGTTTCGCTGTTCACGAGGCCTGCCTGGGTAAATTGAGTAGGCAGGGCGATTTGTCCATAACTCTTGCTTAGATTTGAAGCCTTAACAGTCAGCGGTGCTTGAGTGATATTGCCCGAAGTTAGGGCAGTTGAGGCCACTTTGTAATTTCCTGCACTGGGACCCGACACGGTGATACCTGCTACGTTAACTGTTATGCCTGCACCAACATTGGGACTTATGAAGTTACTAGTGCCTGCTGATAATGCAACCACATCTCCAGCGAAAGGGGCATCATTGAAGCTCACAGTTGCAGTAGTGGTGCCGTCGTAGATTTTATTGACCCCCTGCGTTGTAAAAGCCAAAGGCGCGGGGGTGATATCTGCTGTTGTTAATCCCTGATTGGACACAAGAGAAAACCGGGATGAATTGATCCCACCAAGACTGTAACCGCTGTAATTTAGCGCGATACCTGTTCCTGCATTTGCCGAGACAAACGCGCTCGTTCCTGAAAGTAATGTAACAAGGCCACCAAGAGCGGGGTTTCCCATCATCAAAAGTGGTCCAGCAGTAGTTGTTCCGTTGTAAACTTTATTGGTACCAACAAGATAGATGAGTGCTTTTGCATTGGAACCTACGGGATACCCAGCAATGTCTGCGACTGTATTTGCGTAACCATCCGGATTAAACAAAATTGAGACACTGGTACCCGTAACTGCTGCGTTTAGGATCACTGTTCCTGCAGCCAAGCCTGGACCAATGCCAGCCATTCCGGAGTACAACTCTACGGGTGAGGTTGCGCCTACCGTTGAAACTGCAGCACCAACAGTTAGATTTCGTCCAGCTATTAAATAAACATTTGTTCCAGCACCAGTCGTGGTAATAACGCTAGCACCAGAGGTCGTTATATCTCGTCCTGAAATCACATTAATGCTAGTGGTTGCACCAAGTCCCGAGAGGGAAGAGTTGATCTGAGTATCCTGGCCAGAGTTAACATTAAACTGAGCTGATACCCCTGCTATATTGACTCCCCCTCCTATAACTGCATTATTCTGAGCGTTCAAGGTAATTTGACTTGTAGCCGCGGCAACGGAGCTGATTAAAGCTGTCGTTATTATGTTTTGTTTGGCAGAAATAGTCAGCCCCGCGCTGACGCCGTTTATGGTGATGGGTGAATTTATGTTGACATTATTACCGGCGTTCAAATTAATGGCCGTACTTACTGCGTAACTTGATATGGGGGCATTGATGTTGATGTCATTACCAGCATTGAGAATCAATTTTGAGCCCACAGCATTTTCAGTAATGGGCTGAGAAACAACAATGTTATTGACTGCGTTCAAGGTAAGCGTTGTTGCTGCTAACCAATTAATACCTTGGTTGACCTGAATATTGCCAAGAGTCCCGCTTTTACCGTTAGCACTGGATATGACCACATTGGAAGTTGTTAAATTCAAGTCAAGTGTATTGGCGGTCACATCACCACCATTCGCAGCACTGTCAATAATAAAGTCAGTTGGATCAAGTGTCCATATTCCAGTGAGTCCTGTGGGCGCCGTAGTATTAACCGTTGCAGAGGCTGCGATATTGAGCACCCGACCAGAAGTCTCAACATTTCCCCCATTACCGCCCATGCTCCCAGCTTGCGCAGATATATCTCCTGTCACATTCGTTTGACTAGTTGGGTTATTCAAGTCGGCAATTATCGATACCGTTCCACCACTGGCATTGCTATTTGTTGCGGCATCAGCCCTTATGGATCCCCCGGCATTGATAGCTTGGGAAGCTGTTAGTCGAATGACGCCTCCATTAGAGATCATACCCGTAGCATCCAATAAGCCTGAATTGCCAACTATGCCACTCTGTATTTGATGAACGCCTTGGGCAGAGAGAATGATGAGTCCACCTGGCGCATATACCGCGTTGCCATTCGTAACTAAGGTTGCTATTGTTGCTGGAGTTACGCTTATTGAGTTCAAGTAGTTTCCGCTGAACTGGAGAATATATTGATTGCCAGCGGCTAATACGACAGTTCCCATCCGAGCAATAATGACGCCGTTGTTGCGCACTGTAGGGGCTAATAGTGCAATATATCCGCCAAGGCCAGACTGGAGAGATCCGTCGTTCACAAGTTTTGCACTCATCCCCTGGCTAGTGAAGGTTGTAACTGCGGCCATAAAATCGGAAGCACTAAGAGTGTTGGTTGTGGCGACCAGTCCCCCCGCAATTACACTTGCACTAGGAGAGAAATAGATGCCACTTGGGTTGGTTAAGAATACCTGTCCGTTCGCATTTATATGTCCAAATATCTGTGTTGGATTATTACTAAGCACTTGATTTAGTAAAATGCTAGAACTAGAGGGTTGCGTGATGTTTACTGTAGCAGCGCTACCTACATTAAAACTATTCCACGATAGCGCAGCTTGAGGTGTAGTTTGATTAATCGACATAATCTGACCAGCTTGACGAACAGATACCTGCCCCCCCATCAATGCACTCCCAGTAGGCAATTGACTCGCAAGAGGAGGGGGCAATGGTGGGGCGGCTTCAGCAGGAAAGCTCATTGCGATTGCCGTGATCAACATACCTATGGCTAATAGGATGATTGCAGCTGCGATTAGTTTAAATATTTTCACGATCAAAACCCAACGATTGCTGTGAGCCATAACTGTGTACTACCCGTAGAACCATTTTGGTAAGTTCCTGTGCTGCTTAGGTTTGAATCTGTACCTACACGTTTCGCCCAAGTCGTTTTAATGTCCACGCCAGCCAAGAGCTGCATCCCAACCGATAACCCAACACCTTTTTGGTCATAGCTATTGAGATCCCCCTTTACTGCATAAGCATTATTTGGATTAACCTGAACGTGCCCATAGTCGTAGAACAATGCAAGATTTGTGTTTTGAGTGAGTGCCTTTCTAAGTTCAAGATTAAGTAATTGACCTTGACTCCCTGCACCTTCATTAGTTGGATATGCCCTGACTCCGTTTAATCCGCCTAAATAGAACATCTCAGACGGGTCCAAGTTGGCTCCACTCGCTTGACCACTGAGGCCTGTGTAAATGCTTAGGCCGTCATGGTCTAAGTAATGGGTTCGGTTTGCAATGTATCTGGTTTTAGTGAAACCGCCCTGCGCATTGTTATAACTTGCAACTGAGAATTGATTGGGAGAGCCATCTAAATTAGTATTCCCATTTGTAACTATTAGGCTAAAGTTACTTGCACCGGTACCGCCAAATCTATCAAAAGTATTTAAAAACAGTGCAGCAGAATAATCCATTACTGAGTACCGACTGACTGATCCACTCAAAGCATTGCTATTGCCAAATACATGGTAATCGGAATTGAATCCTACATAGAGATTATTTGTTTTTGAACGTATGACTGGGTAGAGTGTTTCAAATCCTTCAGAAGATCCGGATCCTGCTGCGCCCAGACCTGCAAACTGAACAGCCACCAGTTTGTAAGACATCGTGGAAGCATTTACACCCATTCTCAACCCGTCGTCACCAATAGGTAAGGTATAGCTTAGTCGAGCGTAGTCACTTCCATCTGAGCGAAGATAAACGACCGAGATCAGGTCTCCTATACCCAGTGGACTGTTGACACCTAGATTACCAACCACTCGATTTGCGCCGATTGAGGAAGGTCCAGAATTATCCGCCTGCAAACTTCCCGAATAAAGGGGTTCATCTGCAAGGGTAGCGATTACATCAGTTCTTAAAGCAACTGGACTTTGGGAGTAGATGGCATCAACCTTTATACCTGGTAGGTCATCGGCCAATAACACTGCGCGTTCTAATGTCTTAAGATTAACCAGTTGTCCGCTAATTTGTGATGCATTTATAGCCTGACTTATTTGCTGTGAACCAACCCTAGTACTTATGCCCAACAACCTCACTGAACCCCACCTTGACTCTTCAATTTGAACCCTGAGCGTATCATCTATGATGATTTGCTCTGGAATAACTACCCGAGCTATTGCACCTGAAGTTCGGTATGCCTCTTCAATGGAATTGGCAAGTGCCTGTAACTGTCCAAAATCGATGGACTTATTGAGATACGGCGCTAGCAATAATTCAATCTGGGGGTTTGAAAGTAAAGTATTTCCAGCATAGACAATCTTCCTCAGCCTAAAGCTTATTCCAACGAGTGCTTGCCCCTTTGGCTCGATGATTGTGTCTGCCCTGTCCTTGTTGGGCAAAGGTGATTGATGTAAGGTATTGTCAATATTTTGCTGCAATGAGCCTGCACTGGGAATTTGACCAAAACACGTTGCGACTGCGAAAAATGCGCACCACGGAATTAATTTGAGTGGAGCGTAAACTTTCATAAATCCAATCTAGACTAAAAAGGGGCATCCTCCTCTGTTTTGTCCTTAAGCTCTGTACGCTGACTAACATCCCTAACATTCAAAGCTCCATTAGTTTCGTGTATTTGTAAATGATACGAATACCAACCACTCTGTTTCATCACACTTGATGTAGATCAAGTACAACCTATTCAAATCCAATAGACTTAAATATCAAGTCTGTATACGGTGAGTTGAATAAAGTACTTAGACAGTGCCTTGGTATTTGTGTCATCAAAAATTTGAGTAACAATATGTCCAAAATTGAATCACAACATCAAAGTGATAGACTCATTACACAAGAATATCAACGTAGTGTAAGCAATGAATTACTCACGACAAGAAAGGCCAGCCAAGCTCAGGCCGATGATGCAACGAGTCTCCAAAATAAACTCATAAACTGCACCTTAGCAGTTGCAATTGGGGTTGGCCTGCTTGTCTGCGCTAAGGCGGCAGAAATATTTACGGCCGTGCCGGTCTCTGTTAATGTAGTTGCCAGTGCAAAACTATTCGTAGCCTACCAGCAAACTGAACTAATTATTACCGAAAAAGATATAGCCCGTGGTTATATTGCTGTTCCTTCTGCACTTCGATTTTCTGTGATCACGAATAGTCAATATGGGTTCTTGGTGAACTTCTACCCTGTCGGTCATATTTTCGAATCTGTAGAGGTAGGAGGTATAGGATCCTCTGCCCACCTCGACGAATCTGGGGGCACTATTGTTCAAAGAGGCCAATCTCCACAAAACTCTAAATATGAGTTAGGCTTTCGCTTCAAACTTCAACCCAGCGTACATCCAGGAACGTATCCTTGGCCCTTACAAATCTCGTTACAAGCACTTACTTGACACTGGTTTATATGCATAGCTGAATCAATAGTTGTCGATCAGAAAATTGAGTCACTACTTAAGAAATTGCAGATTCATTTTTTCAGTTGACGGACGTATTTTCTCAACTTTTAAAGCATCTGAATTAGTCTTGTTTCTTAAAATCAATGTCTTTGGAAATACCAATCCATTGATTACGTTCGATATCCAAAAAGCTAACAAATTGAGATGATGAGTTACCGACAGACTCGATTCCATCGGTAGTAATCTTTTTCTTATTTTCACTTACCTTTGCCGAAGTATTCAGTGAGCTCGAGATCTTTTGAACGACTGATGTAGGCATATTTTTGGGCCCAATCAACCCATACCAATTACCAAACACAACACCATTAACCTCTTGCTCTTTGAACGTCTTGATATCTTGAGCCAAAGGGGATCTTGCGCTGGAGGCTACGCCTAAAGCTTTTAATCGACCAGTTTTTAGATATTGCATAGCTGCCGGTAAGGTCGAGAATGTCAGTTGGACACGGCCGGCAAGCAAGTCTATGATGGCTGGACCGGTTCCTTTATAGGGAACATGGACTGCAGATATCTTTGCTTTGCGCAAGAAAACCTCCATACACAGGTGAGTTAGTCCACCACTCCCCCCAGAGGAATAGCTGAGCTCATTCGGGTGAGCTTTTGCGTATTCAACCAACTCCTTAACGGAGGAGAATCCTGATTCAGGATTTGTAAGAAGCACCATCGGCGAAGTAGCAACCAGCGTAATTGGGGTAAAGTCTTTATTAGAATCAAAGGCATATTTTTGCAATAAGATTGAGTCAATAAACTGTGAAACACTGATGAAACCAAGTGTGTATCCATCTGCGGGAGAGTTGGCTAGACTATCAAGTCCAATCATCCCTGACGCACCAGGTTTGTTGTCGACTACGACTGATTGATGCCAACTCTCTGTTGCAATCTGAGCAAACAATCTTGCAGCTAAATCTGTCCCGCCACCCGCACCTGCAGGCACAATCCAACGAACGGGTTTACTAGGAAAATTAGAGGCCAAGACGTTTACAGTAGCCATCTCATTGCTCGACAGGGTTGGCGCAGAATCTGCGCGAACAAGGGTCGCCTTGGAGCAGAGCAAGACGAGACTCAATAACAATAAGCCCCGTGAGAATTGCTTTACATTAGATCCGGTGCTAATCATTGAGTTACGAATGGATGTCATTTAGTGAATAGTAATTGAAAAATTATGTCTAAAAATATGCGCCGTAATGGTGTATATTGCAATTCTACGTCGATTTGAATTATTTTTTATGACTCCCACTTTCCATAAAGCTCCGCAAAGCCTACGCCCATTTATATACGGGAACTCTCTAACTCGAATTCCCTGCGTTTATGACGGCTTATCTGCGAGAATCGCTGAACAGGTTGGATTTCCCGCAATTGCATTTTCTGGCAATGCAGTTTCAGCCAGTTTGCTGGGCCTTCCAGACTTAGGTATTTTAGGTATGCACGAGAGTGTGCAACATGCGAGTAGAGTTGCTCAGAGTCTCTCAGTGCCCCTGCTGTGTGATGCAGACACTGGTTACGGTGGTGTCATGAACGTCATTCGTACGGTTCGCGAGTATGAGGCGTTTGGAATTGCTGGTATTTATATTGAGGACCAGGTCACCCCTAAACGATGTGGACTACTTCCAGATGGAATACCCGTCATCACCAAGCAGGAGCAACTCATTAAGTTAAAAGCGGCTGTTGAGGCCAGGCAGTCCAAAGAGTTTATGATTATCGCTAGGACAGACGCAAAATCAATGTTCGGATTAGAGGAGGCAACGCTTAGGGCACGCTCTTATATAGAGGCTGGAGCCGACGCTGCTCTCGTGATGGGTGCCTGCACCCCACAGGAGCTCAAGTACGTAGCTTCAATTGTCAAAGCTCCACTAGTTACTGTCATTCAAGAAACACCTCCTACAACTGAATTGACGGATGAACTCCTAAATGAGGTCGGATGTACATTGGCTATGCACGCGGGCATTGCTAGATATGCAGTAGTGCGAGCGTTGAAAGACGTCTTTAGTGCACTACACAAAGACGGTAGCACGTCATCTGTAAGATCGAAAATGGCGTCATTTGATGAATACAACCAAGTCCTTGATCTAAAGCGTTGGCTAGAAATAGAAGACCACTATTTAAACAATCAAGCAAAAGACTAGATCCTTAAAGAGCTAATGATCGAAGATGACAAGTAAAACACTATTCGACAAAATTTGGACCAATCACTCAGTTGGTTTCCGATCAGATGGGAAGGAACTCCTGTATATCGATCGACACGTCATTCATGAGTTACACGTTCCTCATGCTTTTTCGAGGCTATCTAAATCGAATCATCAGATCCATCGCAAAGATTTAACAGTTATCGTTCAGGATCACACCGTTCCGACTCGTGAGGGCCTCGAATTGATATCCGAGCACATCAAGATAACACGCGAGCATGCTAGAAATTACGGACTCCAACTGATTGATGTTCATTCCAAAGAGCACGGAATAGTGCATGTCGTTTCGCCGGAGTTGGGTTTGGCCTTACCGGGATTTACTTTGGCTTGCCCTGACAGCCATGCATCTACTGTTGGGGCGATTGGGTGTTTAGCATTTGGCTGTGGAACATCTGAGCTTGAACACATTTTGGTTACTCAAACCATGGTGCTAAACAAGCCAAAGCAGATGCGCATCAATCTGATCGGCTCATTACAACGCGGTGTGGGTGCAAAGGATGTTGCACTGAAAATAATTGGACTGCTCGGCGTAGACGCAGGCAAGGGATACGCTGTTGAGTTTGCAGGAACCGTCATTGATCAGATGAGTGTTGAAGAAAGAATGACGCTTTGCAACATGAGCATCGAATGGAGTTGCAGAACCTGCATCATAGCTCCGGATCAAAAAACAATCGATTGGTGCTCGAACCGCAGTCAAACACCCAAAGGGGCAGATTGGATTCAAGTTCTGAATTATTGGCAAGCACTAGGCTCAGATGGAGATTGTCAGTTTGACCGCGAACATACGATTGAGTGCTCTGCACTGGTACCTCAAATTACGTGGGGCACTGATCCTTCGCAAGTCTTGGATATTGGCGCCTTGGTTCCCAGCGCTCCCTCGTCACAAGATAATGCGCACCTCCAGTCCATCAAAGCGATGGAGTACATGGGAGTAAACCCAGGCCAGGATTTGAATGGACTGATGGTCAATCGTGTTTTTATTGGCTCTTGCTCAAACAGCAGAATTAATGATCTGCGCGAGGTGGCTCAATTGGTAAAAGGCAAAAAAGTAGCGAACCATGTAAAAGCATTAATTGTTCCTGGTTCAACTGCAACGAAAGAACAGGCCGAATTGGAAGGTCTCGATATTATTTTTAAAGATGCTGGATTTGAATGGCATAAATCTGGATGTTCCATGTGCGCAGGAGCCAATGGGGAGATTGGTCAAATGGGAGAACGCTGCATATCTACATCAAATCGAAATTTCGAGAACAGGCAAGGAAGAGGTGTTAGAACTCACCTTGCAAGTCCACAAATGGCCGCTGCAGCGGCACTAGCAGGACATATTGTGGACTCTAGAGATTTCTTACCCATTACCGAGCATTGAACATGCAACCTTTCACAACCCTTAGCAGCATAGTCACTCCGCTGACGGACGACGAAATCAATACAGATCAGATCATTCCCTCACAGTACTTAAGGGATGTTCATGCGGATCTTGGATACGGCCTATTTGCGTTTTTGCGTAGAACACCTGATAATGAAATTAAATCCAACTTCCCATTAGAGGATGCGCGTTATAAAGGATCACAAATTTTATTGGTTGGTAATAATTTTGGTTGCGGAAGCTCAAGAGAACATGCAGTGTGGGCATTACAAGATTTTGGTTTCAAATGCCTCATCGGTTTAAGCTTTGCAGAGTTATTTAGAGAAAATTGTTTAAAAAATGGACTGCTCCCTATTACTTTGTCATCAGTGTCGATGAGCCTCCTAATGAAGTACCTTACTTCTAATGAAGCGCCGCAATTGATTCGTATTGAATTACACAGTTGCAAGCTTATTGGGGCTGATGGAGCTGAAATACTCACATTCTCAATGAACGAAAATGAGCGTCACATGTTAATGAATGGGTTAGATGATATTGGGCTAACACTTGAAGGGATGGGGCAGATTCGGAATTGGGAGAAAAATACTCAAATCAATAAGCCATGGCTCATCTCGCCCATCAACCTAGTTTAATAAAACGATTTTAGGCAGCACCTCCTAGAACAACCAATTCAACTTTATTAACCAGGTCAAGAACTGCCCCACGTTGACAAAGAGAAGTACCGCTATTGAGTAGCGCAGCTGCTCCTCCAGCCATACCATATGAAAAGGCCTTTGGCACGTCGTGTCCCTGTAGCAAACTCCAAGTCATAGCACCAACAAAGCTATCTCCGGCGCCAATAGTTGTTTTAATTTCGACTTTGATCGGTGCAGCGTATAAAGATTGGCTTTGAGTCACCAATATGGCCCCTTCCTCTCCAAGAGTCAAAGCGATCACTTCTGCTTTTTTTTGCTCAATCAATGATCGACAAAACAAGACATAGTCCTCTTGAGCATTTAACACTTTAGGGCTTAGCGAATTTAATTCGCTCAAACTGGGTTTAAACAAATAAACCCCCGCGCTAAGTGAGGGCGCCAGGGCTGGGCCGTTGGTATCAAGTATTACTTTGACGCCGCGCAGCTTAGCCAAACAAATTAAATCTAAATAAAAGCTGTCTGGCATCCCAGGTGCCAATCCACCGCTTAGGACTAAATATTTAGAAGGCCAATTAGAGGTTACGGCCTTCAAAAGCGCATCAGAATCCCTAAGTGTCAGGGTTGGGCCCGGTAGAATAAAACGGTAATCTTGCGAAGTAGAGGTCTCATGGACCGAAAAGCTCTCCCGAGTCTCCCCTTCAATTTCGACTGCCTGAGTGTTAATCCCCTCCTCTTTCATCAGTGATTCATGCCAACGACCGGTAACACCGCCAACGGGATATAAAGCTTTAACATTAGATCCTAAGCGGTGCAAGACTCGGGCAACATTCACCCCCCCTCCTCCTGGGTTTTCAATTGAGCGG
>CAIKNE010000101.1 GCA_903828695.1 uncultured Burkholderiales bacterium
CCGTCGGAAAGGAAGTTAATGGATTGTCTAACTAGACTTGGCTATGATATTGAAATCAAAGTTCGACCGTCAAAAACTGAGGTTGATAATATGATGCTGGTTGCTTATTAATTTCTTTCTTTGGCAAGTTTGCTGCTTCAGACATGGGCGAAACGATTTAGAAATTGTCAAACAAAAATGTGGCGAGCATCGCCACCCTGAATATAGCCAACCACCATCAAACGATTTTCAGTAATTTGTAACCTTAAAGTTTTATACTATTTAGACTAAATCATAACCAACTACAATACACTAGCTGTCGAGCATTTGTGCTCTGCACTTTAAATCCTGGTGTTACGCACAATTCAAATGTCGCGACACATTATCCAATCAAGGGAACACTTATAAGATCTCCCAACTTTTTACAGCATGTCATTTCTTCGTAATTTCGCTTCAAAAATCCCTAAGTTAAAAAAGCGCAATTCCGAATCCACCACGGGAAAGGTAAAGCGCCCAAACTTCGCTGTTGTCACGATGGCTGCTATTGGAATTATCTTTGGTGATATTGGCACTAGCCCTTTGTACGCTTTTAAAATATGCTTTGATTCTAAATACGGCATACCACTAGCAGAAGAGTCCATTTACGCCGTTTTATCCATGATCATCTGGTCGTACCTACTGATTGTCACGATTAAGTACGTTCTTTTTGTCTTAAGAATCAACAATCACGGCGAAGGTGGGGTGCTTGCTCTGATGGCTATGGCACTCAGAACAGCCCCATTGAACTCTAAAAAAGCCGAAGTGATCTTAACCCTTGGTGTTCTTGGAGCATGTCTCTTTTATGGTGATGCGGTCATAACGCCTGCGATATCGGTTCTTTCTGCAGTTGAGGGCCTGGAGGTTACGTGGCCCAACTCCAACCACTATGTAGTCATGATCACCATTGCAATATTGATGGCGCTTTTCATGATGCAAAGAATTGGGACTTCAGTCATCGGTTTTCTCTTTGGCTCCAGAATGATCATGTGGTTCTTCGCCCTAGCAGCGATGGGTATCTATCAAATTATCGAGAATCCGTCGATCCTTTTAGCGTTTAGTCCGCACTTTGCCATCAGTTTCGTAAAAAACCATGCAACACAGGCTTTCATCGTCATCGGGGTAGTATTCCTAGCTATTACGGGTGTAGAGGCCATTTACGCAGATATAGGGCACTTTGGACTGCGTCCAGTTCAGGTTGCTTGGATCGCAATCATAATGCCCTCCCTTATCTTGAATTATCTGGGGCAGGGGGCAATGCTACTGAGTCATCCTGAATTGGTATCAAATCCATTTTTCTCAATGGTTCCAGAGAACTATACGTTTGGACTGGTCATCTTGGCAACGATTGCTACAGTTATTGCTTCACAGGCCGTCATCTCCGGCACCTACTCCATGACCAGCCAAGCCAGTTTGCTTGGATTACTGCCTAAACTGAGGATCATCACAACGTCCAAAAGTAACATGGGACAAATTTATATCCCAACGATCAATTGGATCCTTTGTATCGGCGTGATCTTGGTGGTACTGGTTTTTAGGAACTCCCAAAATCTTGCTCCTGCTTACGGACTTTGCGTATCTTTAACGATGTTAGTCACCGTATCGCTCGCAGCTATTGTGATCAAGAGTTTATGGAAGTTAAACATCTATTTAGCTAGCGCTTTACTTGTATTACTTTTTAGTATCGACCTGATATTTTTAATCTCCAATATTACAAAATTTTTGCAAGGCGGCTGGTTTCCAATTTTCATTGCAGCATTGTGTTTCATTGTTTTTATGACTTGGTACGCGGGTCAAAAAATTCTGCGCAACCGCAATCTAAATGAAGGAGTGCCGACTGAGGAATTCATCAAAGAAAAGATAACAGACTCTACTCGTAGAGTCTCTGGGCTGGCTGTTTTCCTCTCTGACAACCCAAAATTTATCCCACACACTTTGTTGAGTAATTTCAAACAAAACGGTATATTTCACGATCATATTGTTTTGCTAAAAATTAGTATCTGGGATATTCCTGTCGTAGGGGATGCCGATCGCCTAAGCATTCATGAGCTAGGAAAAGGCGTTTACTCAGTTCGAGTTGTATACGGATTCACAGAAAAAGTAGACATCAATGCAGTGCTTAAAGATTTCAATGATCGCTATAACCTCACAGATGATTTACTGAAAATCTCCATCTTTGCCCCACGAATTTCTGTATCTTTGAGAGCAGGCGGTGAGCTTCCCCTTTGGCGCCAACGCCTTTTTGCCTGGCTTATTCAAAACGAAACACAAGCGGTAGACTATTACGATATCAACCTAACTTCTGTTGTTCAATTAGGCTACAAGGTGCAGTTCTAAAACTGCCCTGCAAAACATTACCAAATGCTCCAATCTTTCTTTCACTGCGAAAACCTTATCAAGAGTTACTCCAACAATACTGTTGTAGACGGGGTCTCATTTTCCATTAAACCAGGCGAGTGCTTGGGCGTCATAGGACCCAACGGAGCTGGCAAAACCACAACCCTTCGAATCTGCCTAGGCCTCACCACGCCGGACGCGGGGCAGGTCACTGCTTTTGGTCATAAGATGCCAGAAGACGCGCTACAGATTAAATCAAGGTTAGGCGTTGTGAGTCAGTTTGATACGCTTGATCCCGATTTCACCTGTGCAGAGAACCTGCAGGTTTACGGTAATTATTTTGGGATTGATCGCAAGACACTCGCAAGCCGAATCCCAGCCTTGTTAGAGTTTGCGTCGCTTACCCCCAAAGCCGATGCAAAACCAGCTGAGCTATCGGGAGGTATGAAAAGACGGTTGAGCCTCGCGCGTGCGCTCATCAACAATCCTGACCTACTGCTTTTGGATGAGCCTACAACGGGTCTGGACCCCCAGGCCAGGCACCTCATGTGGGAGCGACTGAGCCAGCTCGTTAAAAACGGGAAATCGATCCTCTTGACTACTCATTTCATGGATGAGGCAGAGCGTCTGTGCCACAGGATAATTGTTTTAGACCACGGCAAAATCATAGCCACCGGGACTCCTCATGAGTTGTTACGCGAACACTTAGAGCCCGAGGTTATAGAGGTTTTTGGGCAAGGAGCGCCGGAGCTTAGGAATAAGTTCTTATCTACCTTCGCCTCTCGCATTGAAGTGACAGGAGAGAGCATTTATTTCTACACCTCCACTGCGAATCAAATCTTGGATGAACTCAAGGCCTACCCAAAACTTAGAGTCCTACACCGTCCAGTTAATTTGGAGGACTTATTCCTGAAACTCACGGGTCGTCAGATGAGGGAGGGATCATGATAAAGCTCCGACATCCTTGGTTACGTTGGTGGCCCGTTTTCTCAAGAAACCTCCTGGTCTGGAAAAAACTTGCTATACCGAGCCTCATAGGCAACATTGCAGAGCCTTTGATGTGGCTTGTCGCCTTCGGATACGGCATGGGGGCACTTATTGGTCAAGTCACCCTAGAGGGCACTCAAGTGCCGTATTTGCTCTTTTTAGCCAGTGGTTCCATTTGTATGAGCGCAATGAACGCAGCCACGTTTGAGGCACTTTACTCTGCATTCTCCAGAATGCATGTCCAAAAGACTTGGGACGGTATTATGAATGCCCCCATCCGCTTAGATGATGTGCTGTTGGCTGAGATGCTTTGGGCAGCATTTAAGTCTGTGTTCACCATAACGGCTATATTATCGGTTATGCTGGCACTGGGTATCTCACACAGCCCCAAGCTCTTTTTATGTTGGCCTATTCTTTTATTGGTGGGCATTACATTTAGTTGCCTTGCTTTGATATTCAATGCATTGGCAAAAGGATATGATTTCTTCACCTATTACTTTACGCTTTTCCTGACACCCATGACCTTTCTAAGCGGTGTTTTCTTTCCAAGAGATCAGCTACCCCAGTGGGTTCAAACCATCTCTTGGTACCTACCTTTGACACAGGCGATCCAACTAATTCGTCCTTTGTTTATGGATCAGTGGCCGGCGCACCCGCTCATCAACCTGTTGATGTTAATCTCTACCGCCTTGATATCTTACGCACTAGCTCTGTACTTGACGCGAAAGCGATTTCAAAAATAAAGAGGGATCCGGATTTGAGGGTGTTTGCAGGTAATTTTTAGCCTGCTGCAAGGTTATCGTAAAACCGGATACCCCAAATAAACCAGCAACTGAGCAACCAAAAATGCAGGCCATACGACGAGGATTAGCCTGTATGTCCCTGAGTAGTTTGAACTGGGTTCGCGCGGTGGGAATATAAAGGGCGAGTTAGGAGCTCATTTCCGCTCGTCCCCCAGTGCTCACAGTTATGTTTTTCTTGTACAACCGGATAGTTAGTAAGGGGCATTGCCTTTCTTTGCAATGCGGGCAAAGAGAAGTACGTTTGACCACACCTTAAGCCACTCTCCGATGTCTCTGAGAGCAATGCATTTTTGCAATTTAAGCACTGTTTGTTAGTGCTTATTTGAGTTGCATTGGGGGTCATAAAAATAAACGATTTGTGCAAGGTTAGTGAAAGTTATTTAAATTCAGTTTCTCATACTTTGGAGAGAAAAAACCTCTAAAAATATTTTTATTTATTTTTAAAAAAATTTAATTCAAAGTGTTTATTTTTTAACAATATTCATGCGTAGTTGTGTGTTTTATGAACTACTTAGGTGCGAATTTACATTGTAAAAATGATGTGCGTAAAAATTAATCACACTCAATGAAGGCGCATGAATCCACACTTTTACAAAAAAAATGAAGGCTTTCTCCCCAATTTCTGTGCATAACTTCTACAATTTTCCCTCCATGATCTTTGAGTACTAAATGCAACATTCTTGACAGACAATTTTTAATGCTTAAATTTTCACCAGTGGGGCAATTTTTTTGTGGTAGGCACTAGACGTTATGATAGAGGGGCTACGGGAACTCATGGGTACTGATTAATTCGTAATAGTACTTAACACCGTTTAGCCCACTTGTAATGAAACAAACCATTTCAAAAAAATGTACTTGCCCATTCAATTTAACAACTCTCAATTTGCGCACGATGTTATTCGTGACAATCCCTTCGCCTCATTAATATCTAACGATGATGCGGGCTTTCCCTTTGTGACCCATTTGCCCCTGCACCTTGATTTGAGAGGAGATGAACGCTACATTCTCGGGCACTGCGCTCGTTCAAACCCACACTGGAAATTTCTCCAAACTAGGCCTGAGGCCTTGATCACTTTCACGGGTCCCCACGCCTATATGTCGCCACGGGTTTACCCTGACTTAACAAGAGTACCCACATGGAATTACATAGCAGTTCATGTCAAAGTAAGAGCCAAAATCATAGATGAGGAAAATACAAAAGACATCCTACTCAAACAGTTGATTGCAGACCATGAACCAGAATACGCAGCACAGTGGCGCAGTCTTCCCGAAAAATACACACAACAGATGCTCTCAGCGATCGTGGCCTTTGAACTTGAGGTTTTGGATATACAGAGCAAATTTAAACTGAATCAGCACCGCCCTGAAGCACATGCGAAAACGTATGAGATCTACAAATCGGGGACCGATGATGAAAAATCCCTGGCTCAGTGGATGCGCAAAATTCAACTCAAAGTTGATGAAGAAGCAAGATGATTTCGCCGGTCCTGCAAACACTCCCTTAAGGCCATAGCCCTAACCTTAGCCTTAGCCACAACTATGATGAGTCATGATTCAGTTAAATACATGGGACTTGCTATTCAAGAGGCAAAACGTGCCGCCTTGATGGGTGAGGTACCCGTTGGCGCAGTATTGGTAAAGGACGGTCAAGTCATCGCATCAGGGCATAATCAACCGATTGGGCTTAGGGATCCGAGTGCGCACGCGGAAATTTGTGCCTTGCGCGCTGGTTCTCTAGCGCTTGATAACTATAGGTTGGTTGAATGTGAGTTGTACGTCACTCTTGAGCCTTGTTTGATGTGCAGTGGCGCAATTTTGCAGGCTAGGCTTAAAAAGGTTATTTTTGGCGCCTTTGATGAGAAAATAGGGGCTGCGGGATCGGTTTTAAATGTGTTCGAAAATCCTTCCCTTAATCATCAAACACAAATAGAGGCAGGCGTTTTAAAAGAAGAATGCGCAGCACTTTTGAAAGACTTCTTCAAAGACAGGCGACTTAGCAAAAAAGAGGCTAAAACTTCATCACCTGAGTGACTCACCCACGAGTCTGTGCATTCCAACCTTGAATATTGCTCTTTAAACTTAAACAATTTCCATGACGTCCATCTACATTTACTCCCCCTCTGGCGCTGTAAGAGACAAAGCAGCATTTAAGCGCGGGGTTGCGAGGCTCAAAAACTTGGGTTATGAGGTGCAGATTGATCCTTCAGCACTCAGTGCTAGCGAGCGTTTTGCAGGCGAGGAGAAAGATCGCATTGAATCGGTGAAGCGTGCCTGCAAGAGTGGGGCAGATGTTGCCATGATCGCAAGGGGCGGATACGGACTTTCAAGAATTTTGCCCTCCCTTCCGTATCGCTCTATCGCAAAAGCCGCACATTCAGGCACTAAGTTCCTAGGCCTAAGCGACTTTACAGCATTTCAAATGGCTGTGTACGCGAAGTCCCAGACCCCCACTTGGTCGGGTCCAGCACTTCTCTCAGACTTCGGATCAGTGCAGGAGCCCGATGAAATCATGCTTTCTTGTTTTGAGGATTTAATCAGCGGGCGCGGCGAGGGGACGGGTTGGCGTCTGAAAACGTCGGCATCAAAATCCTTATTCACCCAAAGTTTAAAAGGTCGTCAAAACTTAAACATTGAAGATTGTGTGCTTTGGGGCGGAAACTTGGCGATGGTTTGCTCCCTTGTGGGTACCCCCTATTTCCCGGTCATTGAGCAAGGCATTCTTTTCCTGGAGGATGTAGGAGAACACCCCTACAGAGTTGAGCGAATGCTCTTACAACTTCATCAGGCAGGTGTTTTGGGCAAGCAAAGGGCCCTCATTTTCGGATCCTTTACAGATTACACATTAACCGCTCATGACAAGGGTTATAGCCTTAAACGGGTGTTTGAATTTATATCTCAAACCGTCAAAGTTCCTGTAATCTGTGACTTGCCTTTTGGACATGTACCTTTAAAGGTATGCCTTCCCTTTGGTCAGTCAGTCACCCTTGCGAGTCAGGGCAATGACGTCTTCTTGTTTTGGAGTCATCATGATCACTCACACTAAATTGCGTGTTAATTTATGTCAGGATCAAAACGTTATGTATTACCTTGCTGGATGCTATGTACCTAAGTATCGTTATTTGGAAATACGCTTGAACGCATGAAAGATTCTCGCAGGGTCGACTCCTTTTTTAAAAAAGCGGTACAGCTACATCAGTCTTCTGAGCATGACAGGGCTGTCGAGCTTTACCGAGAGGTTATCCGTCTAGACCCCAAACACTTTGATGCACTTCAACTCCTAGCAACATTGATGGCGCATGCTAACCAAGTCAGTGAATCTGTGGAACTATTTGCTAGGGCCGTCAACGTCAACAACAACAACCCCAAAGTACTCAACAATTACGGTTATGTTCTCGCACTGAGCGGAGATTTAACGCTTGCTCAAAAAATGTATGAGCGCGCCTTAAAACTAGATCCCAATTATTTGGATGCACTGAATAACTTGGCTAACCTATTTCAGCAGTTAGGACAATTCGAACAGTCTGTTGTCTTTTATGATCGGGTTAACCAACTCGACAATTCTTATGTCCAGGCTTACTTTAACAAAGGTATTGCACTTCAAAGATTGTCAAATTTTGGGGAAGCTCTCCGTAGCTACGACCAAGCCATTCGACTCAAACCGGATTACTACGATGCATACCTGAATCAAGCCACCGTGCTTAGAGATTTGGGGGAGTTTCAGGCTGCTTTGAGTATTTATAAAAATCTGCTGACATCACTGCAAGGCCCAGCCACTTTTGAAGTTCATAACAACTGTGGCAATCTACTTCAGAAAATGGGCAAACTAGAAGATGCATTAGCTCATTTTGATCAAGCTGTATTAGCAAATCCTTACCAATCGATAACTTACTCGAACAGGGGTAATGTATTACAACGCTTAGGCAGGAATGAGGAGGCGATTTTGAGTTACGGCGTAGCGTTAACGCTTGACGCTAAGTGCAGCGATTATTACAACAACAGAGGAAATGCTTTACAAAACACGCTCTCCCTTGACTTAGCCCTTGGGGATTATTTGCGCGCAATTGAGCTGAGTCCTGGGCAAGCACTGGCCTATTACAACCGGGGTAACCTCTATAAAATTCAGAAAAAGTTAGATCTGGCTCAGTGGTCTTATAGGCTTGCACTTCGTTTAGACCCCGAGTACGCAGATGCCCACAACAACTTGGGTAATATTTTAAAAGATCTCAACCAACTCGTTGCTGCTAAGTCCGCGTATGAACTTGCGCTTAAGTTCAATCCTTATCACCTAGACGCGATCAACAACAAAGGCGTGACGCTTCAGCGTCTTTTGGATTTGGAGGGTGCCGTCTCCTGTTTTGATAAAGCCATTCAATTCAACCCCAGTAGCATTAAGCCGTACGTCAACAAAGCAATAGTTTTATTTCTGCAGGGAAAATTTTCTGAAGCCTGGTCCCTCTACCAACGACGTCTGGGGGATCCGGATTTCATTGCCCATCCACTTAACACCGTCAAGCCTTTGTTAAGTGATCTTAAAAAGCTAACAGATCTGCATACTGATCCGCACGCTCAAGCTCGCCTCCTGATTTGGTCCGAGCAAGGGGTAGGGGACGCTGTGATGTTTGCGTCCATGCTGGCGTCTGTGCAAGTCCTGGTCAAGGATCTCATCGTCACCGTAGACCGTAGGCTTATACCTTTATTTGAGAGATCTTTCCCGAACATCTGCTTCGTTGATAAAGATGTGACAGTTGATCCAAAACGCTATGATTTTCATTTACCCATGGGTAGCTTGGGCCTGGTGCTTGAGATGGATGAGTTAAAAATCAAGGCATTACCTAAAGCCTACCTAAAGGTCAATCCAACGGAGTGCGAAGCGCTTAAGTTCCAACTGAGTGAGCTAATAAAGTTGAGACGACAAGCAGCCCCTAAAAAATCTATTTTGTGCGGGATCAGTTGGCAATCCAATAATCCCAGTAACGGTGCAGATAGAACCATTGACGCGAGGCATTTACTTGAAGCTCTCAGGGTTGACGGGGTAACCTTTGTTAATTTGCAGTATACGCCACCAGCTGTTGCAGACATACAAATTAAATCAAGCGTCCGACTGAATAGGCTAGAGGAGATGGGCTTGGTTACTACGGATGTTGACAATTTTGAGGAGTTGGATAGGTTGGCAGCGCTCATCAGCGCCTGTGACGTTGTGATCTCTATAGATAACTCGACAGTACATTTGAGCGCCGCACAGGGCAAGCCGACTTGGGTGTTGTTACCCGTTATGCCAGATTGGCGCTGGATGCTGGGTCGAAGTGATAGCCCCTGGTACGCAAGCGTTGAATTGTTCCGCCAAAATCGCTGGGCAGACTGGAGCCCAACACTTGACGCACTAAAGCAAAAGCTTGCACAACTGGCACAACTGGCACAACATTGACCCCTGGCTCAACTACATACCTGGTTCAACTTAAACAGTTGACACACAGCGCGCCATCAAACACTGTTAACGATTAAAGTCTGCATTTTCATTCAATCCATAGTGATCAAGCGCTATACCTCCTGGCGTTACAGTAGAAGGCCCTGCCGTTATGAGCACAAAAAGACTTTACTGAACTGGCCCCACTGACGCTACTGAGACTTCAGGAATTAGTAAAACAAAAGTGACGAATGGACCTACTGAGTCCCGTAGATACGGTCTCCTGCATCCCCTAGGCCGGGCAAAATATACCCATGATCGCTCAACTCACGGTCTATACAAGCGGTGTAGATCTTCACATCTGGATGGGCGCTATGTAAGGCGTGAATACCCTCTGGACAAGTGATGAGACAAAGAAATTTGATTGATCCTGGATTCAACGCTTTAAGTCTATTTAGTGCAGCTACAGCAGTATGACCCGTCGCAAGCATCGGGTCTACAACGATGAGGTCTGGCTTATACAACTGGGTAGGCATCTTGTAGTAGTACTCAATAGCATTAAGCGTTTTTGGATCTCTGTACAAACCAATGTGCCCAACTCTGGCCGTCGGCACAATACTGAGCACCCCGTCCAGTATTCCGTTACCCGCCCTCAGGATGCTTACCAACACCATTTTTTTTGCATCTATGATGGGACTTGATAGCGATTCAAGAGGAGTTTGAATGGATTCGAGTTGCAGGGGGGTATCTCTTGTAATCTCATAAGCCATCAATTGACTGAGCTCAAACAGCAACCTTCGAAAATCAGAGTTTGAAGTCTCTTTCTTTCTCATCAACGTTAACTTGTGTTGAACCAGAGGATGGGAGATTACAAATAACTGATCACTCGTAGAGGAGGGCGGTAGGACATTCATCGTGGTTGGGCTCGAAAATGGATTAATGTACGGCGTTGTCAATCGATTTCATTGATTGTCTCGCCCAACGCGTTTATTAAACTATCAATATGCCCTTGAGTCGTGATGAAGGGTGGGGCGAGTTGAATGGTATCTGCACCGTAGCGAACGTAAAAGCCTTTTTCAAACATTCGCATAGCGACTTGAAAGGGTCGCTTGGCCGGCTCCATCCCAAAGGGTTGAAGCGTCAATCCAGCTGCAAGCCCAAAATTCCTGATATCCGTTATGTGCCTAGCGCCTTTAAGGGAATGTACTGAGCGCTCAAAATGAGGCGCTAATTCATTGACCCTGGAGATCATGTCGTCCTTCACAAGTAAATCAAGAGCGGCGATTCCTGCAGCACAAGCCACAGGATGCGCGGAGTAGGTATAGCCATGCGCTAATTCGAGCATGTACTCAGGACCTGCGTTATCCATGAAAGTGTTGTAAAAATCATTGCCTACCAAGACAGCGCCCATGGGCTGCGCACCGTTGGTGATCTGCTTGGCTACATTCATCATATCGGGACTCACTCCAAACGCTGCAGCTCCCGTGTAGGCACCAGAGCGACCAAAGCCACTGATGACCTCATCAAAAATCAGCAAAATATCATTTGCTGTGCAGATGTCTCTGATTCGGTTTAAGTAACCAACCGGTGGAATTATCACGCCAGCAGAGCCAGAAAACGGCTCAATGATGACAGCGGCAATGTTGCTTGCATCATGCAGTGCAATGAGCTTTAGTAACTCATCCGCCAATTCAGCACCGTGCTCGGGCATACCCCTTGAGAACTCATTACCGGGTATCAGGGTGTGAGACAGATGATCTGCCTCAATGCTTTGTCCAAACATCTTTTTATTTGCAGGTATGCCCCCTACAGAGATACCACCAAAATTAACACCATGGTAGCCTTTCTCGCGCCCTATGAAGCGCGTTTTACTGGCTTTACCCTTAAGACGCCAATAGGCTCGGGCCATCTTCAGTGCAGTATCAGTAGCTTCGGACCCCGATCCTGTGAAAAAGACTCTATCTAAACCCTTAGGGGTTAATTCAACGAGCTTATTGGCCAACTCAAAAGCAAGGGGATGCCCAAATTGAAAGGTGGGGGAAAAATCGAGTTTGGTGATTTGACGCGCCACGGCCTCGTTGATTTCACGGCGAGAATGACCCAAGCCAGCGCACCAAAGACCCGATAGGCCGTCATAGATTTGACGACCATCATCGGTTGTGTAAAAACAGCCTGCAGCGCTCACCATCATCCTTGGATGTGACTTGAAGTTACGGTTTCCTGTTGAGGGCATCCAAAAAGCGTCCATCCAGTGGGGGTCTGCTTTGTGGGGTGCTGAATGATTTGCCCCAACAGTGGACGCCTCAAGAGCTGAAAAGTTATCAGACAGGTTCATGCGTTTTCTCCGGTTAAACAGACTGCATTGAATGCGAGGGGTAGCTTGGACTGAATCGCCAATAAAGTATTGCAAGTAGGGACACAAGCACCAAGAAGATAGAGCTTATGTTTAGAAGGCTCCAGCCTTGGGTCGTCACAAGCGCACCCGAGCTAAAGGAAGTAATCGCAAGGGTCGCAAAAACAAAGAAATTAATAGCACCTTGAGCGCGATTTTTCTCATCGGGCTTGTAGGCAGTGATAGCGAGGCTGGTGGCAGAGGTGAAGAGAAAATTCCATCCAACGCCAAGGCACAAAAGCGCAAATAAGAAATGGTGTAAATCAGTTCCACCAAGAGCGATGCCGATGCAAAAGAAATTGAGTATCACGCCGCACATCATGATTTTAAATACGCCAAATCGCTTGATCAAAGTGCCCGTAAAAAACCCGGGGGCAAACATTCCAATAACATGCCACTCCAAGACCAAAGCAGTGTCCTCAAACGGAAGTCCACAAACTTTCATGGCCAGCGGGGTCGCGGCCATCAGTAAATTCATAACCCCATATCCAAAGGAGGCACAGATGATTGAGACGATGAATACGGGATGGGCGATGATCTGCAAAAGAGGTCTGCTTGAGACAACCGCTTTATCACCGAGATCTTCATCTGGGAAGTGAATAAACTGCATCAGCACCAACCCCAGCAATGCAACAGCGCTTAAACAAATATACGCGCCTAAGAACGGGGTTACAAACATAGTATGGGTCCACGAGGCTAGGTTGGGACCAATGATTGCACCCAATAAGCCGCCTGCAAGCACCCAAGAAACCGCTTTTTCTCGGTATTCGACAGTCGTCAGTTCAACAGCAGCGAAGCGGTACAGTTGGCCATTAGCGCTATAAAACCCAGCAATCAAAGTGCCTAGCAGGAGGAGCAAAAAATTGTGACTAAAGCTTGCATAAGCGCACAAAAGTGAGGAAAAAACTGCAACCAACAAGCCTAATTGAAACGATCGTTTACGACCAAAAAGCGCTTGAACTTTAGATACTATAGATGTGGATATTGCACCCCCTACAACATATCCCATGACAGGTAAAGTTGCAAGCCAAGGGGTCGGAGCCAGCGAGAAACCAACCAATCCATTGATGGCTATAAATGTAACGTTATTGGTCAAAAACAAACCCTGGCAAAGGATCAACAGTATTAAATTCTTATTAAAAAAAGGTGCTTCAAATTGGTTGATGTTAGGGTCAGTAGACATGTATTTAATATTTAATTGAATTCAAAATGAATCTAACCAATTGTTCTATGTGAACGTATGAAACTATAGTCAGTATAGTCATTATGGCGAGGACTTTTAACAAGATTAAAACACACAAAAGATGGGAATTTAGCAGGAGAAATGCGGTTGTAACAGCCTCGCAGGTAGCCGCGAAAGCCCTTCTTTAAAGTATTCATTTACTTTATACGATGTATATTATGTTAAATACAATTAATACGAAGCTAGGGTTTCAATACAAGTGACTAGAGAACTTGAGAGAGAACTAGAACTTTCCGTACTTCAAATAGGCCTCAACCGGATCTACACCAGATCGAATCGCATCTCGCACCTGATTCTCGGTCAGGGTGACTTCTACGGTTTTTTGAATGACATCAGCAACAATCGATTTCGGAATGACAACTGCGCCGTCTCTGTCGCAGAGCAAAAAGTCACCACAGTGAATTAAAACCGATCCAATTTGAATGGGCTCCTCAAACGCCACAGGTATCCAGCGCGCGACGATATCTGCAGGCGTAAAGAAGGAATGCGCAACCGGGAAACCGAGCTTGAGGATGTAATCCGTGTCACGGCATCCACCGTCGACGTAATAACCCAGGACCCCCTTGTTTTGTAAAGTTTCTGCAGACAACTCTCCCATCAAAGCAACCTCGTGGTTATTGGGCTGACAAACAACTACGTGACCCATTGGTGCTTTTGACAATAACTCAGTCCATCCCAGCAAGGTTTCGTGAGGTGTTTTTGTCGTGTCCATTCGCCCAGATACAGTCCAAATAGGGCCAGCCATTTTTTGATCCGGATTCAACGACCTGATATGTGTAGGCAGCACAAAGTTTTGAACTCCCAATCCCCTCAGCACATCATGGACGGCCCCGGTATAAAGGTGCTTCAATTGGTTCGTCAGTTCAGATTGATTCATTGTGCATTCCTATTTAGGGGTGAGAGAGTATCCAAATACTAGTTTGCGTTTTTAGGTAACCGAGTAATTTTGGATGAGTCGTTGTGGATGCAAAATCGATTGCATTTAACTTCAAATTGTTTCTGATCGTTGGGTCAGCGCCCTCTTCAATCAATAACTTGACCGCTTCAAACGTACCGTAGCGTGCTGCCATCATCAATGGCGTTGTTCCGTTTGGGGACTCGCTATCAATATACGCACTTTGCGCGAGGAGAAATTTAATGATATTCACATCCCCTTTGGTTGCGGCGTAATGCAACGGGGTCCACCCAGTTTTATTGACCTCAGCACCTTGAGCAACCAAATACTTGACGATTTCAGCATTGCCGTTAAGGGCTGCAAGCATAAGAGGAGATTCATCCTGCAAATTAGTCCGGTCTAGATCTACCCCTTTGCTACTTGCAAGCAAGCGAGTTGTTTTGATAGCGTTGGCTTTGACAGCTTGTATGAGCGGCGTTTGCCCGTCCTCTGTTGGCGCATTGGGCTCAAACCCTCGCTTGAGTAAATTAGATACGACGGCCGAATCATCTGTCTCTATGGCTCTAAAGAAATCAGAATAAGAGCCCGCATAACTCTGACTTGAAAAAAAGAGAAGTAATGCCGCTATGAATTTTATGAAGCCCAATAAGTTGGTCCCTAAGCGGCCAAGGAATTGAAGTGCATTAACTTGTTTTTTCATTAATTCTTGTAAATAGACGATCGAAATTTTGACTGCTCGCGCCCGCAATCTCCTCTACTGCCACACCCCTAAGCTCAGCGATTTGCTTAGCAACCCAGGGCACTAAGGCAGGAGAGTTCTTCTGCCCCCTGTAGGGAGCAGGGGCAAGGTAGGGGCTATCCGTTTCAATCAAAAGCCGCTCCAGCGGTAGCCAAGTTGCTATGTCCTTTAACTCTTTTGCATTCTTAAATGTAACGATGCCGGAGAAGGAGACATAAAAACCCAAATCCAGTGCAGCCCGAGCTACGTACTCATTCTCGGTGAAACAGTGAAAAACTCCGCCCACACTCCCCGTTGATCCGTCTTCACCCTCCTCCTTGAGTATTTTTAACGTATCCTCTGATGCATTTCTTGTATGAATGACAAGCGGTAACTGTACCTCTCTAGCGACTCTAATATGCCTCCTAAAACGCTCTCTTTGCCACTCCATATCACTCACGCTTCGCTCGCCAAGTCTGTAGTAATCTAAGCCTGTCTCTCCAACACCTACAACCCGGGGCCGCCCTGCTTTCTCAATCAATTCATCAGCACTGGGCTCAGCAACACCTTCTTCATCCGGATGAACACCCACGGTACACCAAAAGTTATCGTACGCCATTGCCAGAGAATGTACATCCTCGAAGGTCTCCATCTTGGTACTAATGACCAAGGCACGGGTAACCTGCGCCTCCAGCATGGATGCACGAAGTGCGGGCATGTTGTCCAAAAACTCTGGGTAATTAAGATGACAATGTGAATCTGTAAACATTAAGGGTTGATTGTTATGGGTTCTGGTTGAATTAATTTTGAAGCGCCTTTGACGCCTGAACAGCTAAGGACTCAAGCATCAAACCTGCGTTATAGGGATGTTCTGCTGTTTTGGCAGCCTGAGAAAGGTCCTTGAACCACTGTGTCAATGCCTTGATATTTTGAGACTTCGGTAACACGGACTTTGTGAAATAACGCGTCTCACTGTTGAAGTAATTCGCTATCAAATCATTGCATAACTTTTGCATAATCAATATGACTTGGCTCGGCGAGAAACTATCCAAGACGGACGCGTCTGCCTGTGCCAATGCTCTTGGAATTTGATTCCACAAGCCTGCATCAATCCCCAAGCTAGCCAAATGAAGTGAGTCCTCAGGCCTGCCACCTGCAGCTTTTAGAAGTATCGTTGCCTCCCCCTCCTCGATGCCCTCTTGCACCAACCACTGAACGGCTTGTTGAGTATCTGGCCAAACCATGACGTGGGTTTGACAACGGCTGCGAATGGTTGGCAACAATAAATGAGCGGCCTCGCTGGCTACGATAAAGCGAGTGTCCCCGGGTGGCTCCTCCAAGGTCTTCAAAATCATGTTTGACGCATAAAGGTTGAGTTTTTCTGCTGGATAGATAAGAACTATCTTTGCAGTCGTCCCAGTGGCTGTTCGCTGCGTAAACTCAACCATATCGCGCACGGCTTCAACTCGGATTTCCTTACTGGGCTTACGGACCTTGTCGTCGATCTCCTTTTGGGCCTTCTCAGGCAAGGGCCACTCAAGATCTAACATTTGCACCTCAGGCATCAAAATGTATAAATCCGGATGTGCTCTAACATCTATTAAATGACAGCTTGAGCACTGCCCGCAGGCGCGCTCCTCATTAGGTGATAGACACAACCATGCCCTTGCAAGCTCTAAGCTCAAGGTATATTGCCCAAGACCCGAGGGGCCTTGTAATAGCCAAGCGTGTCCGCTGCGCTTTGTGAGAATACTCAGTTGTTCCTCAATCCAGGGTGCTAAAGCGTGTTTGCTATCAGTCATTTGAAATCAGTTCTTTAGCAAAAGTCATAGTTTCAACCATTTTTTATTTTTTAGGACTGCATGCAATTGATCCCAAACCTGTTCTTTGGTTTGGCTGGCATCTATGGGTGCAAACCGTTCGGGCGCTGCATTGGCACGATCTAAATAAGCATTGTGAACCGCCTTAAAAAACTGCTCTGACTGAGACTCAAATCGATCAGGCACACGTGCACTGGCCAAGCGTTCAGCAGCGAGCCTGGGCTCTAGCTTAAACCAAAGCGTTAGGTCGGGCTCCTTGAAACTAGCACCGACTGTTTGCACCCAACGCTCGAGTTGAGTCAGTGTGCTTAGACTAAATCCGCGTCCCCCACCTTGGTAGGCAAATGTCGCGTCCGTAAACCGATCACACAGCACCACATGGCCACGCTCGAGAGCAGGAAGGATGACAGTGGTTAAGTGGTCCCGCCTTGCTGCAAAAACAAGTAAAGACTCGGTCAAGGGATCCATTGCATCACCCAGTACCATTTGGCGCAGTTTTTCTGCCAAAGGTGTTCCTCCAGGCTCCCTTGTCAGGGTGACGTCTCGACCTTCAGCCTTAAAGGCATCAGCAGTGGCTTGGATGTGCGTTGATTTACCCGCCCCGTCTATGCCCTCAAAACTGATGAAAAGGCCTTTTTCAGCATGCTTCATTCTAAAAATCTATTTGTTAGTGGGTGCACTAGTGTAATCTTTGGTGCGGTTCAGCTGGTATTTCTGGACTGCAGCGTTATGCTCTTCGAGTGTCTTGCTAAATTGGCTGCGCCCATCGCCCTTAGCCACAAAGTAGAGCGCATCGCTACTTGCGGGGTGAACCGCCGCAAGTAGCGCAGCCTTACCCGGCATTGCAATAGGGGTGGGCGGAAGTCCCGTGTGAATGTAAGTATTCCACGGATGATTCGCCCTCAGGTCCGCTTTTCTCAAATTACCATCAAAATTAGCCCCCAGACCATAAATTACAGTTGGGTCTGTTTGAAGCGGCATCCCTTGCAATAATCGGTTGTTAAAAACGCTTGAAATCATAGGGCGGTCACTTGGGTGGCCGGTCTCTTTTTCGACAATACTTGCCAAGATCAGCGCTTCATCAGCTGATTTAAGGATGGAAGTACTGGGGTGTTCAGACCATGCACTCGTTAAATGCTTCTCCATAGAGTGAAACGCTCGCTTCAAAATGTTTTTATCTGTACTCCCTTTTCCGTAGGTATAAGTGTCAGGATAAAAGCGCCCTTCTGCAGCCAATTCGGGATGCCCAAGCATTTGCATGATTTCGCGATCTGACATCTCAGTTGTCTCGTGTCGCAGGCCATCCGATCGTTCAAGTAAAGCCCTGAATTGGTTCATATTCCAGCCCTCAACCAGAGTCAATGCGCGCAGATTTTCCTGGCCTCTTATTAATTTTTCCAGTAAGTCCCAGCCCGTGTCATTGCGAGTGATTTCGTAACTCCCCGCTCTAATTTGCTTGGCTTGACCACTTAGGCGAAAAATGAGGTAGAGCCCATATGCGGGAATGTCAACGCCGGATTTGACGATCTCTTGAGCAATTTGTTTGACAGGGGTACCCGGCTCTATAGATAGATCAAGGGTTGGGGAGGAGATACTTAAAGGGGACATGACCCACCAAAGGAGTTGTGCAGCTCCCAAAATAGCGCCTAACAAAGCAGCCCAAAAAGTAACTTTAAGAAACCGGATCAATTCAAAAACCCCTGCATCATAAAAACGATGAAGGATATATGATAATCCATGCACCCCAATTGAAAACCCTAAATGAACCAGTCCCTTATAACTATCACCTCTGGTGGTGACCCACGCTCGCAAAAGCAAAGCCTCTCACCCATGCCCAAACTATCAGAGGGCACAGCCACAATTGCGTCTTACGGAGTAATTCGTGTGAGCGGAGAGGACGCTATTGGCTTTTTGCACAATCAACTGACCCATGACTTTACGGGACTTGGGGACAGGCAGGCTCGGTTCAGTAGCTTTTGCAATGCAAAGGGAAGAATCCAAGCCAGCTTCATCGGCATCAAAACCTCTCCCGCAGAGGTCCTATTGGTTTGCTCGACTGATCTGATCGCTCAAACCGTCAAACGCTTATCCATGTTTGTGCTGCGCTCCAAGGTCAAACTCACCGATGCAAGCTCGCAGTTTTCTTTGATGGGGGTGATTGGAAAAGAGAGTCAATTGGCTCTCAGCTCAGCCCTTTGTTCAGCTCTCAGTTCACAGACAACCCCTGATCATTTTGGGCAATCACCTTGGGTTCACTGGAATTGCGCCTCTGAGGCGGGATCGTGTCACTGGATCAGTCTTTACCCCTCGCTTGGACAGGAGCGGTTTTTATGCATTTGCGAGTCTCCAGTAGCCCAAGACAGCATCACCTCGGTAGCAGAATCAGAGTGGTTTTTCTCAGAGATCATGAGCGGCGTATGTTTGGTGGGTCTACCCACCTATGAGTCCTTTGTACCGCAGATGATCAACTACGAGTCAGTCGGAGGTGTGCACTTTCAAAAAGGCTGCTACCCGGGGCAAGAGGTTGTAGCACGCAGTCAGTTCAGAGGTACCATTAAACGCAGGGGATTTTTAGTATCTTGTGAAGCCCCATTGCATGACGGACAGGAACTTTTCTTACATTCAGTCGGTGAGCAACCCTGCGGCCAAATTGTTCGAGCCGTAGCTCACCAGGGTACATACTACGGATTCGCGAGTTTGGTGGTGAGTGCAACAGAGCCTCCCGCACTCATTCACACCTGCGCTCAGGAGCCTTTATCCTTGGTTCACGTCATGCCACCCCCTTATTCCCTAAGGGAAGATATCTAAAGTATCTCGAACGTCCAGCATAAAAAGTAATAATTAATAAGTAAAAAACGATAGATTAAGATCAAATAGCGAAACAACGCAGCAAAATATGACGAAATACTCCGAAATATTCAATAATTAGTTGAATACGGGTAAAGATTTTAGATTCTGGGTCGATCTACCTATCGTGACTTATTGCGTACGATAACGATAACGATAAAGAGCAACCCAAACTAAGAGCATGGCCAATAGCATTGTCAATTCACTAACAACGTCGAGTGTTGCTCAACTCTCGTCGAGTGCTATCAATTCGCTCACGTCAAGTGCGGTCTCTACGATCACAAACGCGGCCCTCGCAGCTCTTTCGTCGCAACAGTTTGGGTACTTTAGCTCCGCCGGTATACAAGGCTTAAATTCTTCACAAATACAGTCACTGAGCAGCGCGGATATCCAAGGCATCAGCCTAGGTGCCCTCGCCGCTTTGAGTACCTCGCAAATCAGTTATTTAACGACGACTGAAATAGGGGCACTAACGACAGCTCAAATTGCGGCTCTAACCTCTAGCCAATTCAAAACCTTGATGGGTATGTCAGGTGTCAGTCTGAGTACTAATGATCTAGCTGCACTCACGTCCAAACAAACGCCAGGCTTTACCGCAGCGGCTTTAGCCGCACTCACCTCGAGTTCATTTGCCATACTCTCAAACAAAGCAAGTGCAATACAAGCTATTTCTAGTGCACAGCTTCAAGGACTGAATAGTAGTGTGGTAAGTACCCTCACTACCGCGGAGATTGGACTTTTAACCACTACTCAAATACCGGGCTTGACGGGCACGCAGCTCTCGCAGTTAAGCTCAAGTGCATTGCAATCGATGAGTTTGGCTGATGTGGCGGTGTTAAGTTCAGCTCAAATTCAGGGCCTGAGCGCTGCAACGCTTGGGAATCTAAAGAGCACACAATTTCAAGCCCTGAGCACCAAGCAAATTGCGGGACTCAGCACTGCTGCGATTGCCTCCCTCGCTAGCTCCGTTATCCTAGAGATCACACCAACCCAAATTCAAGGCTTCTCCACGCTGCAGTTGTCGGCCATGAGCTCGACCAGCGTGGGATTGATACCAACCTCTGATTTTATTCAACTAAGCTCAACGCAGATAAAAGGGCTTCAGTCCCAGTTTATTGCGTCATTAACAACGACAGAGATTGGCCTTCTAAGCCCCGCTCAGATCCAAGCGCTCTCACCCTCAGGCGCTGTAGGATTAACGACTTCGGGTGGTCAAGCCCTCTCAACAAACCAGTTCAGTTACTTGACGTCCGTCATCATCAACGCCTTAACATCTAACACCCTTAACCAACTCGGTTCAGCTAATATTCAAAGCCTCAGCTACGCGCAGATCACTGGTTTATCCAGTGCCCAGCTCAATGCAATGACCAGTACTGTCCTTCAAGAGATCACGAGTACCGGTATCACACAACTAAGCTCTGGCCAAATCGCAAGCTTGAGCACCAGACAGTTGGGTTACCTCTCTAACGCTCAGTTCACCGTTTTAACATCTCAACAGCTACAAGGACTCACACCCTTACAGACTCAGTCACTCAGCACGGGTGCAGTGAGCCTGCTAACTTCATCGCAAATACAAGGTCTTAGCTTAAGCGCGCTCAGCTCCCTGAGCAGCTCCCAAGTCGGAGCGATCGCCACACTCAGTTTGCCCTACCTCAGCTCCACTCAGATGAAGGGTCTGACGACTGCCAACATAACTGGTTTTACGACGCAGCAAATGGGCGTTTTGGCAACCCAGGACTTGGCTGCCTTATCGGTTCTTCAGCTCAATACATTGACATCCTCAGAATTAGGCGCAATCACCAATACTGGAATTACGAGTCTTGGCACTGCACAAATTGCTGGCTTATCACCCACCAATTTTGGTTTGCTCAGCAGCTCCCAATTTGCCGCTATGAGCTCCAATCAAATTGCAGCCCTCAAAACAGCGTCCATAGCATCGCTGACTACGGACCAGGCAGGCGCGCTGACCTCAAATCAGATTGTGGGACTTAATACTGCGCAAATTCAAACGCTGGGAACGAGTCAGTTAAGCGTGATAGCAAGTAATGCAATTGCTAATTTGAATAGCTTGCAAATTTCGGCACTATCAACTTTAGACTTTAGTGTGCTGAACGCTGTGCAAGTATCTGGCATCTCTGCCACATCCGCCCCTGGGGTTAGTGATTTAAAAATTGCCTCCATCAGCACGAGCGCTGTTGGGGGACTCAGCAGCTCATTTATTGCGGCCCTCAGCTCTGCACAAATTAAGGGCTTGTCCCCAAGCGTAGTGAGCGAGCTGACGGGAGCTCAATTTACTGCGTTCAGCTCGACTCAATTGTCTTATTTAAATGCAGCAAATATCGCTGCCATAACCACCCTAGAGGCGCAGGCGCTCACCTCACTACAAATCATTGGGCTCACGACCACCCAAATCCCGCTTCTTAGCACCTCTGTAGTGTCTAGCCTATCCAACTCTGCCGTAGCTAAGATCAGTAGTGCACAACTTGCAAAGTTCACCTCCGATGAAATGATTGCGTTAGGAAGCTCACAAATCACAGCACTGAGCTCAGCCGCTATTCAAGGCCTCTCCAATAGTCAGCTCAATTTTTTAAGCACCGATGACTTCCAAGTGATCACCAACAGCGATATTGCAGCGTTGTCAAGTTCGCAAATCGCGAGTTTGAGCTCGAGTAATGTGAGCGCACTCACCCCAAGTCAATTTGCCTCCTTGAGCTCAAATCAAATTACCGCGCTCGAAGTCGCCCTGAGCTCGTATGGCTTGCAGCTCAGTACGGCTGACTTCGCAAGCCTGACCTCCAA
>CAIKNE010000102.1 GCA_903828695.1 uncultured Burkholderiales bacterium
GTACAAGAAGCGCAAACCCAAGATGGATTCAGGGCAGGAATTGTCCGGTGTGCCTGTGGATGCACGCATAAGCCATGGTGAGGCGCAAGCCATGCCCATGCAGCAGCAGACGAAGCAGGAATATTTGATTGCGAAATCAGATGCCCCGACTACAGCGCCGAAAGGCGTTTAGTCGCGGGTATTTCACCAGATGAAATAGTAATATCGACAGGCAATTAACTTGGATATTCGATCAGTAGTGTCCTGTTAATCAGCGAATAAATTCAATGGGTCAGCGTGGGCAAGTTCATTTTTTGAGCCACAACCCGCTGACAGGCGCTTGAAGCATCGCAAATGAAAAGATCAAAATTCAAATCTCGGACACCCCTGAAATCGTCGGAAACCTCATCAATACAGGCTTTGAAGCTAGGTATACTCAATTAAACCGGACACTACTGATATTCGATATGAAATTAAACCTTTACTCAGCATTATTCATTGGACTCAATTTATTCAATTGTGGTTTTGGAACGGTTGTTCTAGCAAAAGAGGAAGTACCATTAGAAGTTGCCAAGCCTGCAATTGCGGTCACTGACCTAAAGGAAACATTACAGGAGCGAACTGCGCCGGAGGGCTCCAAAGAGGGAGGCGTTGAATCTCAAAAGCAATTGCCCCTTTGCAAAGGCAGCTACAGCAAGGTGCGCTGGACTGAGTGTCGAGGCGTTAAGCGCGAATACAACGGACCGCATTTTATTGGCCAAAGCTACGAGGGGGATTTCAAGGAGGGTCGACCTCATGGACACGGCGACATGCGCTATCACGACGGTACAAGATTTGTCGGTGTTTTTGAAATGGGCGTGCGAGACGGAGCGGGGACAGAATATGCTAAAAATGGAGATTTAATTCGTGAAGGTTACTGGCGTGCTGGAGTTTTAGTAAAAACTACAAAAACAGGACCTATCGTTAGCCAAGGCGGCAAGGAATAAAAATAAAGGGAAATGGTTCGAGTCAATGGGTTAACTTTTGCACATAGATATTCACTCGTGATTTTTTTATTTTTGTAATCAAGTGATTAAGTTTATATTTCTAATTCTGTTTTTTAGCGTTACTATCAGTCTCGCTCAAGATGCAGACCGTATGTACCAAAATACTGACAGAGATCGACAAATCTACAACTCTATACAACAAGATAACAAGGAGGCGATGCAAAGTATCCTGAATGTTGCATTGACTAAGGGGAAGTTATGGAAGTGCCCACAAAATACATACCTCTTTTATGATGGGTGGGTTTTTGTTGGATCCAAAGAAGACGGTAGTGATATCGGAAGAGTCCCATACAACATTGTTGGCAGTTTTTATTCATACCGTGAGTTCATGAAGTTCACCTTTCAGGGACTTTCCTACGAAAATATTTTTGAACTCAATACTCGAACAAGCCAGCTGTTTTCATACAAACACACCTTAAACAAGATCGAAAAAGCAGATTGTAAGTTCATTCGCTAACAATTGAGCTTTGTCGTATTTGAGTCGCAGCTCAGTATTAACGACATGTAAATGCAAGGCACTACAGATATTGCTCCAGTGTAATGTCTGATATCCTATGTTTGTCAGTTATGAATCAATAGGGTCAGTAATTTATTTAGAACCCGGTGCTAATTAGGTTACGATTTTTATGCATAAATATTTGATCTTTAGTCAATGCCACTGCGCTAGAGGCTATGCGGTTGTGCTATCTTTTTTAATTTTTCAAACATAGGTTGGACTCAAACAATGGATCCTAGAATTCTTCAACAATTAGCACCTCATGGTGTTTTGAATGCGGCTATTTATACGGGCAATTTTTTGCTGGTTACGGGTACTAATGCTGAGGGTGGACCAGCCGGTGTCTCACCTGATATGGCGCAGGCGATTGCCAATAAATTAGGTGTGAAATTAGTCCTAAAACCATTTAAAAATCAAGGCGAAGCGGTCGATGCAGCAGCTACCGGGGATTGTGGCATCGTTTTGGTGGGCTCTGATCCAGCCCGGGCTGAGCGCATTGATTTTGCCCCAGCATATGTGGAGATTGAGGCTACTTACATGGTCCCTAAGGAATCTCTTTTAAAAACGGTCGCTGAAGTAGATAGCAAAGGCGTTCGAATTGCAGTCTTTGGTGTTGGTGCATACGGATTATGGATGGATCGCAATATTAAAAACGCGGAGCTCATAAGAGCAGATGGTCTGGAATCTTCACTTCAGTTATTTATCAACGAGAAACTGGATGCCCTTGCTGGTCTGAAGCCCGGCTTAATCACGGATCTACAAAAACATCCTAACTACAGAATATTGGATGGTCATTTTATGACCGTACAGCAAGCTATTGCCACGAAGAAAGGCAATGAGGAGGGCTTTACCTTTTTGAAGAATTTTACGGAGAACTCGAAGTCCTCTGGCTTTGTCGCACAACTTATTGCAAAGCACGGCGTAGAGGGGCGTTTAAGCGTTGCTCCAGCGACTCCCTAAATTTCAATTAACCCTGGATTTTTAAATTATTCTGCGAGGTAAAAATGTTACGTATTCATAGACGTTTTGTAGTTACTTTAGTTTTTGTATTGACGTCCATCCATTTGGCAGTAGCGCAAAACACTGCTACAGGTAGGGTTGCTCAAAGTTATCGATTGCGCGGAACAATTTTGGAGGCCAATGATCGCGCGATGGTTTTCAAGGAAAGAGGAGGCGAGATTTCGACAATTGAGTTTGATGATCAATTTAGCATTCAAGAGGTTTATCCGATTGCGATGTCTACGATCGAGCGTAATTCATTCATAGGGACTGCAGCCTTGGCCGATAGTAACGGTAGGCTTGTTGCGATAGAAGTCCATGTTTTTCCTGAATCCATGCGCGGAACGGGGGAGGGACATAGACCCTGGGATAGCTTACCTGGCAGCACAATGACCAATGCGAATGTTGAAGAGTTGATTAGCGTTGGCGGATCAAGGGAGCTCCATTTGAAATACAAGGACGGAGAGAAAGTTGTTTTTGTCCCCGAAGGCGCCCCCATCGTAACCTACAGGCCTGGTAACTCGAGTTTGCTGGTTTCTGGTGCCAATGTAATTGTTGTCGCATATGAAAAGAACGGTAAACCCACAGCTTCAAGAATTACAGTGGGGCGGGATGGGTTTAAGCCACCTATGTAGAGAGGGGCGGCAATTTGTTGCCAATCGGTATTTGGTGGTAACTTAACGGTTTATAAAGAGAATCCTTTTGAATTAATAATCTCACTTCTTAACCTACGCTTGGCTTGAAATCTGCAGTTGGAGTCCTAGGAGATGTCGGTTTCCTAAAGGCACGTTTTATGCATGTATTGGCGTATCAATCATTCCAACGCCTTTAAGTGCGGTTTACACAATGAGTATCAGTTCCTTAAATAC
>CAIKNE010000103.1 GCA_903828695.1 uncultured Burkholderiales bacterium
ACCGTTGGTTGCTCCTACATCCATATATTCAATGAAACGAAGGGTAACGCCGGAGTCTAAAAAATACGCAGTCATGGGAGCGATCTCGCTCAAATTCACCCCTCTTTTAACGACCATATTTACTTTAATGGGCGCCAATCCGACCTCCACGGCTTTCTCAATGCCCTCTAGCACTTGAGAGACAGGGAAATCAACGTCATTCATCTTCTTAAAGACCGTGTCATCAAGCCCGTCTAGGGAGACGGTGACGCGGTTGAGTCCTGCATCTTTGAGCGCGCGTGCTTTGCGCGCGAGCAAGGAGCCGTTGGTGGTGAGTGTTAGATCTAAACCTTTGCCATCGAGGGTTTTTATTTTCGACAATTGTTCAATTAAAAACTCGATATTTTTTCGAAGCAAGGGCTCACCGCCCGTGATCCTTATCTTTTGTACCCCTTGGCGTGCAAATAGTTTTGCCAAGCGAGTGATTTCTTCGAAGCTCAGTAAGTGTGAGTGCGGTAGGTACTGATAATTTGTATCAAATACCTCCTTGGGCATACAGTAGGTGCATCTAAAGTTACACCGATCCGTGACACTAATCCGCAGATCTCTAAGGGGGCGGTTCAACTGATCAACAAGTAAGCCTGGGGCAAAGTTAAGCGGCGAACTCTGCGGCTTCTGCCTCGGGGGAGTAAACGCATTGATGAGTTTGATCGGAATAAATTTGTCAGACATAACCCAATTGTGCCCTAGCTAGGGTCGCCAAGTCTTGTCTGTGGGTTTTGCATGCCGCGGCTACTTCAGACCTCATCCCCCCCCTTGCCGGGTTCAAGGGTGGTGTATTTCAACGGTGATATGGGCTATCTCGCTGATCTCGTTCAAGTGGTGTTTGACTTTAGCGGGGTTGAGGCTGGGGTCCTGCGTAGCGAGAGCCAAAGCGCAGGAGTAGGCTGAGCTGCCGACGCGCCAAATGTGCAAATCGGTCACGACCGTCAACGGCAGACTCACCAGCTTATCTTTGACTCTGTGCACCACAGGTGCATCCATTTCTCTGTCCAAAAGGGCTGCACCAGTCTCCACAATCAAATTTTTAGCCCATACACCTACTAACACTGCACCGACTAAACCCATCAACGGATCAAGCCATGACCATCCGTAATACATGCCACCCAAAAGCGCAACGACTGCGAGCACTGAGGTGGCTGCGTCTGCTATGACGTGGATATAGGCGGATCGTAGATTAAGATCGTGATGCTTTTTGGGTTGACCAGCAGGTATTGATGCATGTCCGTGAGGTGCATGGTGATCTTCATACTGATCATGGTCATGATGGCTGTGGCCATGGTGATCATGTCCATGGTGGCTATGGTGTCCATGCCCATGCCCATGCGCGTGATGCTCATGTGCATTTCCAAGAATGAATGCACACACCAAATTAACGACCAGTCCAAGTAGTGCAATGTAGATGGCTTCTAAGTAATGGATGGGCTCTGGTTGCACGAGACGCTCAACCGATCCGTAGATCATCATTGCCGCTACGCCCAGCAGGAAAAGCGCGCTGGCAAAGCCGCTTAGAACCTCTATCTTCCAAGTCCCAAATGCAAACCGAGGATCCTTTGCATATTTCCTGGCTTGTGCATAGGCAAAGGCGCTGAGTCCAATTGCCAATGTGTGAGAGCTCATATGCCACCCATCTGCGAGCAGGGCCATTGAGTTGTACCACCAACCCGCAAAAATCTCGATGACCATCATCACCGCAGTAATCCACATGACCCAGAACGTCCCCCGCTCTGCAGCTTGGTTGGTTACGTGAAAGGAGTGATCGTGAACGCCGGTGTGGTTGAGCTGATGGTGCATGTGCAGAGTTTAAATTGAAAATGAGGGTCGATACTTAGGAGATCCAATCAGTTGGATTGCCTAACAAAGTAATCAGTCCCAAAAGCGCAAATATGCCCGCAGCAATTCGGTGAACCAAAGTCATTGGAATTTTGTCTGCAAATTTATTACCTATAAATACAGCCGGAACATCTGCAATCAGCATTCCAGCCGTCGTACCCGCAACGACAAGCAGTGGTTGTGAGAAATGCGCCGCTAAGGCGACCGTTGCAATCTGTGTTTTATCACCCATTTCAGCCAAAAAGAAAGTGATCAAAGTTGCGCCGAAGACCCCAAGTTTTGATGAAATTTGAGTCTCCTCTTCCTCAATTTTGTCAGGAATGAGCGTCCATATGGACATAGCAAGAAATGACGCCCCTAAAATCCACTTCAAAATAGAGGGATCAACATTAGTAGATACCCAAGCTCCTACGGCACCCGCAAGCCCATGGTTGAAAATGGTTGCTAAGAATATTCCAAGAATGATAGGCGTTGGCTTTTGAAACCGGGCCGCTAAGATAAATGCCAACAATTGTGTTTTATCCCCAATTTCGGCAAGCGCCACAACACCAGTAGAGATAAGGAATGCTTCCAAAATGGCTCCAAGAAAGTATGGGTAAATAGTGAGGTTAATAAAGATGTGAGATTTAGGCAGTTGCGGTGGACTTTAGAGTTAGATTTATAGCGAACCGCAACTTAAGTATGACCGAGTCAATTTAAATCCTAATTTATTTGATTCGTCAATCAATTGAAAATGATTGACCATTGTAATGAGTACTTATCAATGCAAATTGTTAATCTTAAGTATGTAGTTTAATAGAGTTGTGCCAGGGTTTTTACTAGAGCGCAGTAAATTAAAAAGATAATTTCACCCTAAAATTTAAAATTCAATATTAAGAGGGAGTGACTATTCTAAAGTCCCGCATATTCTCGCATTCAAAATGCATTAAGTAGGTGCAAAACTGCGACAATACTCTGATAGGTAAGAAGTGACAGAAGAAAATACCCATTCATTAAATTGGATACGGATTGAACGGAGAATCAAAGTTTTACTATGTTGAGAAAAATAGTTCAAAATAAACATCAAGCTTATTCTTCTAGGCCATCCGCCTGTTTTCATTTAAGAAGTACCCACTCTAATTAAGCATCGTAGACTATGAATACCAGTTTACCGATAATGACCTCAGGTCAGACCAAGTATGACAACCACATTAACGCAGGTGCCATCATTAAAGGTAAATTTGAGTTTACGGGATCCGCTTTGATTGAGGGCATTATTTACGGCGATGTTGAGGGCTTTGGTAAATTAGCCGACTGTGTTTGCATCAGTACAACCGGCAAGGTGTTGGGATCTATTCGTTGCTCAATGGCCTCCATCACGGGGACTGTTGTTGGTAACATTTATGCCAAACAAATAAGCCTAGAAGCAAACAGCACCGTACAGGGGGACATTTACTACGAAACTCTGGGGATTCATGCAAACGCTGTCATCAACGGTAGACTGATTCAGCAATCTGCTCAGGAGGTCTCACAACCTGTCGCCCCATTGCTCCCCGCGCCCCACGGCTATAACGCTGCGGAGCAACTGGTTGTGGGTGAGTACACCAACTATGCCCAAGAAATCTATATGCCAAGTAGTGACGTTTCAGACGTTACACCTAACTTTGCGACAAGTGCTGTCGCTCAAGTTGGTTCTAGTTCGTCTATGAGTTCTCTCAGCACTCCTGCTTCAACTAGCTCCTACAGCCCCAAGCGGATATGGCGAAAGAAGTAGTCCTGAGCACGGTAACAATGAGTCAGCATAAAAAAACCGCCCAATCGGGCGGTTTTTAACGCAGAGGTCTAACACTTAATCAACCATGACAGCTGATTAAGCAGTTAACTTAATTAAGCGCGTTTTTTAGCAGCTGTTTTAGTTGCATTGATAGCGGAGTGAGTCGCTGTTTGGATATTCGCTTCTGCGACTTCGGTTGCGTGCTTCACTGCTTTTTGAACTGATTCCAAAGCGTTTGTTCCTGCTGAGTAAGCATTCTTAAACATGGCAACAGCTGATTCTGTTCCAGCTGGTGCATTTTTGGAAGTTGCATCAATCAAGCTAGACAAAGTGTGCTGAGCTTCAGCAACTTTTTCTTCAGCTGTTTTTGTGAACTCGGCTGTAGTAGCTGATGTGATGTCATACACGTGACGTCCATAAGATGTTAATTTCTCAGCAATGGGTTGAAACATTGCAGTTTGAACGCTGATGAATTCTTGTGGATCCTTGATGCTGAGCAAAGATTGAGCGTGGCCCATTGTTTCGTTGATAGCAGCTTTTCCAGCAGCAACATTGAGTTCGATGAGTTTTTCAACGCCTTCGAAAGCTTTTTCTGTTAAGCCAAAAATAGTAGATGCATTTGCTTTTTGAGCGGAAACTAATTGTTCAGGTGTTAGCATGGTTTTCTCCAAAATTAATAAAAAGGTTAATCCTCGGTTCTGCTCCCTGATGTTGCGGTGCAGCATGTAGTTAGTATAGGGTTACCCCCTAGCTAAATCAATGCATGCGGGGGGTGAAAGGTGTTGATTAGAGCCTAGATCCTAAACTCCAATTTCTAGGATTATTGATTAAATCTTAATTAAATCAATAGCTTACCTTGCTACTTACGGTTTTTAGGGTATTTGGGTAGGAAGGGAGAACTTGGAGCTGAGCGTTAGGAAGTCTGGTTTTCCGTGCGTTTCGGGTTCAAGCCCAAGCAGTTAAGCAGTTAAGCAGTTAAGCATTTGGGCTCGTTTGAATTCGAGAGACAATCTTCACATTGTGAAAATATTTTATGCAACCCCCAACTCTCAACAACTTCCCCCCGGGCACCGATTCCCCATGGAGAAGTATGAGTTACTCAGGCACAGATTGTCCAACGAAGTCCATGGGTGTGAGTTGCAATTGGCCGAGCCCGTCACGCAGGGACAGTTGTCGCTCGCGCATGATGTGGAGTACGTCAGTGCAGTGTTAGAGGGCCGTTTAAGCCCCGCTCATCAGCGAGACATTGGCTTTCCCTGGTCCCCTGGCATGGTCGAGCGGGCGAGGGGATCGTCTGGTGCCACACTGATGGCCTGCAGAACAGCCCTCAAGGAGGGGGTGGCCGCCAACATTGCCGGTGGTACCCACCACGCTTATAAGGACCGAGGCGGTGGTTTTTGCGTCTTCAATGACACCGCAGTCGCGGCTCGCTCCATTCAACTAGAGGCCCAGCGCGCAAGTGCGGGCTCATTTGGATCCGCGCAGATGCTGCGCGTTGGGGTCATAGATTTGGATGTACACCAAGGAAACGGCACTGCTAAGATTTTTGAGAAAGATCCCTCCGTGTTCACGCTCTCCATACACGGAGCCAAGAATTTTCCCTTCAAAAAAGAGGTGAGTGATCTAGATGTAGAGCTTGCGGACGGGTGCACAGATCGGGAGTACTTACAGGCCCTAGAGGCTGCCTTGGCCAGGTTTGATTCTTCGTTTAAACCGGAGTTGATCATCTTCTTGGCGGGTGCAGACCCCTACCTAGGCGACCGCCTAGGTCGACTAGGCCTGAGCATGCAGGGACTCCAAAGGAGAGACCAAACCGTCTTTGATTGGGCTTACACCAAAGGAGTACCCATCGCTTTTTCAATGGCGGGGGGGTACGCAGTCCCTATTTCGGATACTGTCCAAATCAATATCAACACCTTTAAAATTGCCCAAGAATACGCTTTGAAATATGCCGCACTTCGCTAAAGTCTCAGTATCCTCAATTCATCTATGAACCAAACCGCAAGACCTCAGCCCCTAGCTCGGGATCAATTTAAGATCTTTAAATCCATTTCTACGCGTTGGATGGACAATGACTGTTATGGGCATGTGAACAATGTCGTTTACTACAGTTGGTTTGACACAGCAGTAAACGCCTACTTGATTGAGCAGGGGGTTTTAGACCGCTCGGGCGGGACAACTATCGGCCTTGTCGTGAGCTCTAGTTGCAATTATTTCGAACCGCTGTCTTACCCCGAACCGGTTGAGGCAGGAATAGCGGTTACACGCTTAGGCAGGTCAAGCGTTGAATATAGAATTGGCATATTCCGACAGGGTTCGAGTCACAGTGCTGCGTGGGGAAATTTTGTGCACGTCTATGTTTCTCATTCGACTCGAAAGCCCGTTGAAGTTTTGCCGGCTCCTTTTAAACGCTCACTTGAGAAAATTTATGTCCCACTCTAACTTAGAGCCCGGCTCTGTAGATCACGCCATTTACACGCGTAAATCGGTTAGAGCGTTTACAGACCAAACCGTCTCGAGGGAAATACTGAAGGGACTGATCGAGTCAGCGTGCAGGGCCCCCTCAGGCACCAATACACAGCCCTGGCGTGTCTACGCCCTTGAAGGGGCCGCTAAGGACAAGCTTGTCGCGCAGGTGTGCAAAATTCACGATGCTATTGCAATCAACCCCGAATTAGCCAAAGACTACTCAGACTCCTATGACTATTACCCCGAGAAGTGGATCAGTCCCTTTATCGACAGGAGACGTCAAAACGGCTGGAGTCTTTACGGGTTGTTGGGAATTGAGAAGTCGGAGAAAGAGAAAATTCACGCCCAGCAACAAAGAAACTTTCGCTTCTTTGATGCGCCTGTAGGACTGATGTTTACCATCGACAGCGTGATGGGCAGAGGTTCGTTGTTGGATTACGGGATGTTTCTCCAAAATCTGATGCTTGCTGCTAGAGCTGTGGGGCTTTCCACTTGTCCGCAGGCCGCTTGGCTATCATTCTCCAAGATCGTACTATCCCATATCAAAGCAGGTCCCCAGGAGCGGCTTGTATGTTCAATGTGTCTAGGCTATGCGGACGAGAGCGCACTCGTCAATACCTTTGAGACACCTAGGGAGAGCGTAGATTCAGTGCTAAGCTGGGTGTAGGCTTTGTCAGAGCAACTTTGAAGCTAGATCACCGGTTAGTTTTGCATTCATACCCAGTAAAAAAATAATGATTATTACCAGCCTCCTTGATACGGACCTCTACAAGTTTACGATGATGCAAGCGGTGCTTCATCAGTTCCCAGGCGCTCAGGTTGAATATAAATTCAAATGCCGCACGCCAGGCGCCCAGTTGGCCCCACTGGTCGATGAGATCCGAGCAGAAGTGCGCTCCCTTTGCAGTTTGCATTTTAAGGAAGATGAGCTTCGGTACTTGAGATCCCTAAGGTTCATTAAGAGTGACTTTGTGGATTTTTTGGGTATTTTTAAGCTGAACGAAAAATACATCCAAATTGAACCTTTAAAGAACGGTGAGATTGACATCACCATCAAGGGACCCTGGTTGCACACCATTTTGTTTGAGATCCCAGTCTTGGCCATTGTCAATGAGGTCTACTTTAGGAATGCCCACGCGGTACCCGATTTTGTAGAGGGGAGAAGGCGATTGGCAGAGAAGGCCAGTTTACTGAACTCCAGCGAACTCTTGGATATTCGTATCGCTGACTACGGCACCCGCAGACGCTTCTCTAAAGCATGGCATGAGGAGGTACTTCGAGTGCTATGGGCGAGTTTAGGGGCTCAAAAGTCGGGCCAATTTGCTGGATCCAGCAATGTGTTGTTCTCTATGAAACTGGGGTTTAAGCCGCTTGGGACTATGGCGCATGAGTACTTGCAAGCCTGTCAGGCCCTGGGGCCGCGTTTGAGGGACAGCCAAGTCTTTGGATTTGAGACTTGGGCGCGTGAGTACAGAGGTGACCTGGGTATCGCGCTCAGTGATGTTTACGGCATGGGTCCTTTTCTCAGAGATTTTGATCTTTATTTTTGCAAGCTCTTTGATGGATCGCGTCATGACAGTGGGGACCCTTTTGACTGGGGCGAGCGGATGATTGCGCACTACGTTAAAAATAGGGTTGATCCCCTGACCAAAACACTCATCTTTAGCGATGGACTGACAGTGGCCCGGACCATTGAGCTTTATAAGCGTTTCAAGGGGCGGTGTCTCATGGCGTTTGGCATTGGTACCAATCTCACCAATGACCTTGGGTATGAGCCCCTTCAGATCGTCATCAAGATGGTGAGGTGCAACGGACAGCCTGTGGCCAAGTTATCGGATACACCTTCTAAGAATATGTGTGAGGATGAGAAATACCTTGCCTATCTGCGCCAAGTTTTTGAAATCGATACGCCTCAATAACTCTTCTAGTCTGAAATCTCTATGAACAAACCGAAACTCCTGATTGCACGCCGTATTTATCCTGAAGTACTCTCAAAGCTTCAGGAACACTTTGATATTGATTACAACGATTCCGATGAGGTGTATGCCAAAGATGAGTTGATCAAAAGACTTCAAGGCAAGCAAGCTGCAATGACCACTGGGACAGACAGAGTGGATGAGCAAGTTCTAAAGGCCTGCCCAGAGCTTAAGATTTGCGCCAATATTGCGGTTGGCTACAACAACTTTGATGTTGCAAGTATGACGGCTAGAAAAGTACAAGCCACCAACACTCCTGATGTTTTAACAGAGACTACAGCAGACTTTGGATTTGCATTGATGATGGCAACCGCGAGGCGGGTGAGCGAGAGTGAGCACTATTTGCGCAAGGGCCTATGGACCCAGTGGAGCCTGGACATGTTCACGGGCCCAGATGTTCATGCCAGCACGTTGGGTATTTTAGGCATGGGCCGTATTGGGCAAGCAATTGCTAAACGAGGGGCGCACGGATTCGCAATGCGGGTGATTTATCACAACCGCTCCAAACTCTCGGCTCCTTTGGAGCAGGCTTGCAAAGCGCAATATGTCAGTAAGGAGGAGTTGCTCAAAACCGCTGATCACTTGGTGCTCGTGCTCCCCTATACGCCTGAGGCGCACCACACCATTGGGCAGGCGGAGCTCGCGTTGATGAAGCCGACTGCAACACTCACCAACATAGCCAGAGGCGGAATTGTCGATGATGCAGCGTTGGCTCAAGCGTTGAGGGCCGGCACAATCGCTGCAGCGGGTTTAGATGTGTTTGAAAATGAGCCAGCACTGAACCCAGAGTTGCTAAGCGTTCCTAATATCGTTTTAACGCCCCACATCGCCAGTGCCTCTAGGAAGACGAGAGCAGCAATGGCTGATTTAGCTGCGGATAATTTGATAGCCTTTTTCACTAAAGGACAGGTACTGACGCCGGTCAATACGATTCAATGAGTGCCCTTGAAGCTTCTACTAAGAATACTTAACAAAGAGATTGATATATGAATTTGGGATCCATCATTGTTATGGTTTTGGTGTTCTTGGTTTTTTACCAAGTGTTTGTTCAGCTATCCAGGAGAGGCAAACAAGCCAGGAGTGAGTCCTCAGATCAAAATCAGCTTTTGATCGAAAAATTTGAGCGCTTAGACCGTGCCTTCAAATATGAGCTTAACGATATCTCGCGCTCCCTTGCCAGTCTTCAAGCGCTGCACACCAACATGCCAGCGTCCCCCGAAGTACTGGGTCGGCTTGACAAAATCGAGTCTGCAATCCAATTCCTAGCGAGCCAGAACCACCCAGTTCAAAGCCCTACACAGGCTCACCCGGATCCAGAGTCTTAACGCAAAGTGCCCGCTCAGGCCAAGTGAACTTTTGATGCAATCCCAAGGGGCTCGAGCACCGAGTTTGCAGATCGTTAGACTTCGTTTTTCCAGAAATCTTGAATTATTTGCCAAGCTTCCTTGATATCGTCAACGTATTTAAAGAGGTCAAGGTCCTCCTCATTGATGGCGCCTTCTTCAACCAACATGTGAGGGTTAAAGAGTCGTCTCCAGTACTCTGATCCAAATAAGATGATGGGCACGGGTTTGGATTTTCTGCACTGCACAAGCGTGAGCGTCTCAAAGAGTTCATCCATCGTCCCAAAGCCGCCAGGAAACGCAACCAATGCTTTAGCGCGCATCATAAAGTGCATCTTTCTGAGCGCAAAGTAGTGAAACTTAAAGCTCAAATTGGGAGTGATGTAGGGATTAGGTTCTTGTTCATGGGGTAGGGCTATGTTTAGACCTACGCTCATTCCGCCCGCTTCCTGAGCCCCTCGGTTCGCTGCTTCCATGATACCGGGACCACCTCCTGTACAGACAAAGAATTGCTCCTCTGGGCTTAGATCTCTGCATTCATGAGTAATCAAGTTGGCAAATGCACGGGCTTTTTCATAATAAGCTGCGTTCTTAAGAAGTACTTTTGCTTTCTTAATGCGCGCTTCGTCCCCAGACTCTAGTGCCCCAGCAAGTTGCGCGTGAGATTCCTCCTCGCTTTTAAAGCGTGCACTTCCAAAGATAACAACTGTGTGATTGATGCCCAATTCTTGCTGCGCCAAGTCTGGTTTGAGGAGTTCGAGTTGAAACCGAATGCCCCTGGTCTCTCTTCTAAGGAGAAACTCAGCGTCGGCAAACGCCAGTCGATTGGAGATGGGTTGTAGTTGAGCTTTCCCGTCGATATTGGCTCTAAGATCACTCCAGGCATCTGCGATACGTGGGTCTTTGTTGTTAATCATGCTGTCCATAATGCTGCGTCCTAAGATATTTTTACGTAAGCCCTAAAACACAAAAAGCTCCCGATTTAACTCCGGAGCTTAATGCTTGTTCAGTGCTCGCAGTGGCGGACATTTGAATGCCCATCACTTCGGCTTAAAAGAGAAATAGTGATAAAAGAAACCCAGTCCCTGCTTAGACGCGGCGTCTGTACTCACCCGTTCTAGTGTCGATCTCAACAATATCATTTTGATCAACAAATAAAGGTACAGGTACTTCAAACCCAGTTGCAATTTTGGCGGGTTTGAGAACCTTACCCGACGTGTCGCCTTTGACGGCAGGCTCAGTCCAAGTGATCTCGCGCTCAACGCTTGTGGGGAGTTCAACTGAGATGGCCTTGCCTTCATAGAAAACAACTTCTGCAGTCATACCTTCTTGCAAATAGTTGAGTGAGTCGCCCATGTTCTCGTTCTCAACTTCGTATTGGTTATAGTCAGCATCCATCCAGACATACATCGGATCTGCGAAGTAAGAGTAAGTGCACTCTTTCTTGTCCAAAATGATTTGGTCCATCTTATCGTCTGCTTTGAATACGACTTCTGTACCAAAGTTGTTTAAGAGGCTTTTGAGTTTCATACGAACAGTCGCAGAGTTACGACCACCGCGTGAGTACTCCGTTTTTAAGACCACCATAGGATCTTTTCCGTACTTAATAACGTTTCCTGCGCGAATTTCTTGAGCTATTTTCATAAGACTAAATCGAGGTTCATTCAAGTTAAATGGTATTCCAAGTAAAGCACAGGTCCTCTGTTAAGGATCTCACTCATAAGCGATCAAAGCTTGATAACTACTTATCTAGGTTTTACCGGGACAACCTAGGATTCTACCGTTTTCTGGCGTTTTTCATCCACAAACGCCATCAACTGTGTCACCAAATCAGCTTGTTCTGTTAATTTACTGCGAATTTGGAGACACCAAGCACTCCATTGGGACCATTTTTCGACGTCCCTCATGGACGCCAGTGTGAACGTATCCCCCGAGCATTGATTCCAACTCCAGTGAATTTCTTTTACAAAATGAGGGCAATTCAATAAATCTAATAGTGCATTTAATTTTGTCTCATGAGCACCATCAGATTGCTTATAGATCTGCCAAATCCAGGGTTTGCCGACCCAAATTGCCCTGACCAAAGAGTCCTCACCTCTGACAAAATTGAGATCGTTACTCCACAACATTTCATCAAATTCATTTTGAGTGAGTCGATCAAAATTGCAAACATCGATGTCAACATGACTCAACCCGTCGTGAGATGCAAACTCATCGATAGATTGGTTGACTATTCTTTGCGCTTCACCCTGAGGGATGTTCAGAGTTATACCGTTATCAGCCCAGTCTTGATGTTTGATCGTATCCAGCAACGACTTGAGCGGTGCATGAGCGTAGCAAAAGAGACCCACCCGCAAACGCGTTTTCCTCCTACTCAACGAAGGAGGGGGGCTGGGTTGGGATTGAATTATTTTTTGGTGAACCGACTGCTCTAATATCAATCCTCCCGTTCGTTCAGTAAATCCTGGATAAAAGAACCACTTTTTCGCACCCACGCCGGGGCCTGAGAGCACGGGGGATAACAATCCGTGATTTTGTTCTGCGTAAGACTCTGCACTTAAGTACTCTAGGTTGATCCACTGGGTTTTTTGGGTACCTTGCTCCGCTTGTTTGGAGAGGATTTTCTTGAAACTCTCAGGTATCTCACACCCAAAGGCTTCAACAATGACATCTACTGAGTCATTCAATCCATAGCCCGTGGGTGAGACTCCCCCTTGGTCGTCGTTTGTGTGCTCGGTCATTGCTCCCTCGTTAGGCCAGTCAAAGACTTTAATATGAGGGTGAAGACTGGGCTCCATCCAATCCAATATCCCAGGACGGTCAATCCACAGTTCGATCAGCTGTCCACGCCCTGCTAATTCGCGCGCTAGTCTTAGGCAAACCCCGGCATCCCCCAAGTTATCAATCACGCGACAGAAAATATACCAACGCAAGGGGTTCATGAAGGGGTTATTAAATGAATGTTCAGTGTTATTAAAATTAACGGCACAATAGCCTATGATTTTAGATGAATCATCGCAATTCTTGATCCAGTTAAGATTTAGGAGCTGCTGACTGGTGCACAGCAATTGTTAGTTGAGGATTGATGAAGTGAATAAAAAGATAAAACCCTCCTCAAATGAGCGAATAGTCCCTACTGAAACCGCGGGAGTACCTTCGCCCGAATATGGCCCTCATGATGAGACTTCACCGATTGTTTCAACTGAGTTGATCAAGGCAATTGAGACAAATGCCGGGGAAAGCCAAGATGTTTTAAATATTGAGCCCTCAAGCCCAAAGGAGTCGCACCAACATTCAGCGGAACTCTTAGCCCTTGTAGCCTCTTTGCCCGGATTACCTGGTGTTTATAGATATTTCGACAAAGAAGATCAGTTGCTTTATGTGGGAAAGGCTATTCACTTAAAGAAGCGGGTCTCCAGTTACTTCACGCGCTCGCACGACGGAACGCGTATTGGTCACATGGTCAGCAAAATAGTGAGACTCGAGACCACAGTTGTGCGCTCTGAGGCAGAAGCGCTGTTGCTTGAGAATAACCTCATCAAGACACTCAAGCCCAGATACAACATCTTGTTTCGGGACGATAAAAGTTATCCCTATTTAAAGCTGACCCGTGCAACTGTCTTGGATGAAAAATCAAGCCAAGACGCTTTGGGCCATCCTAACCCTAAACTCATCCCCAGAATGGTTTATTACAGAGGGGCTGTAGATAAGAGTCATGACTACTTTGGTCCCTATCCCAGCGTTTGGGCAGTTCGCGAGGCCATTGAGTTGTTACAAAAGATCTTTAGGCTAAGAACGTGTGAGGACACAGTGTTTAGGAACAGAACGCGGCCCTGTTTGATGTATCAGATCAAAAGGTGTTCGGGCCCCTGTGTCGGCAAGATATCAGTCGGTGATTACCAACAAAACGTAAGCCACGCCGGTGAGCTCCTCCACGGTGAGACGCAGGGTGTGATGAAGTCCTTAGAGACCAGGATGATGGATCATTCATCTCGTCTAGAGTTTGAACAAGCCGCAGAGCTGAGAAATCAGTTGAGCGCGCTCTCCAAGGTGTTGCATCAACAGTCTGTGGATACGGTGGACGACCGCGATGTGGACATATTGGCTGTAGTGGTTCAAGGCGGTCGTGCGTGCGTTAACTTGGCTATGGTCAGGGGCGGACGTCACTTGGGCGATAGGCCCTATTTTCCCAGCCACGTTGACGATGCAAGTACGAGCGAGATCTTGGAGGCCTTTGTTGCGCAACACTATTTAGAGATCCCCCCGCCGCCTACTTTGGTCACCAATCAGCCCGTCGATAAGGAGTTGTTGAGAGTACTCACTGAGCAAACAGGAATCCGCATGGTTGCGATTCATCAACCAAGAGAGCAGCGTAAGACCTGGCTTGAGATGGCACTTCAAAATGCGAATCTGCAACTCACACGACTCCTCGCAGAGGAGGGCTCCCAGCAAGCGAGAACCAGGGCTTTGGTTGAGTCAATGGATATAGCGCCAGAGGATTTAGACCAGTTTCGTATCGAGTGCTTTGACATCTCTCATACCAGTGGTGAGGCGACACAGGCCTCATGTGTTGTCTTTCATCACCACAAAATGCAGTCCAGCGAATACAGGCGCTACAACATCGAAGGCATTACGGGCGGCGATGATTACGCCGCCATGAAGCAAGTCCTAACTCGCAGGTACTCCAAACTCTCAGAGCTCGTCAGAAGCGGAGAAGCCAAGTTTCCCGACCTCGTATTGATAGACGGTGGTAAGGGACAGGTGTCAATGGCAAGGGAGGTTTTTGAGGCGCTTGATTTGGATCTCTCGCGCATCGTTGGGGTCGAAAAAGGGGAGGGCCGTAAGGTGGGGTTAGAGGAGCTTGTCTTCGCCGATGGGCGCGAGAAGATCTACTTGGGCAAGGACTCAGCGGCTCTTATGTTGGTTGCTCAAATAAGGGACGAGGCCCACCGATTTGCCATTACGGGTATGCGTGCCAAGAGAGCAAAGGTAAGGATCGGCGCTAGTCGTATTGAAGATATTCCAGGCATTGGACCCAAAAAGCGAGCCAAATTACTGCAGCGATTTGGAGGCGTCAGGGGAGTGGCCGATGCGAGTGCACAGGACCTGATGAGTGTGGAGGGGATTTCTCCTGAACTGGCCCAGGCCATATACCTGGCGCTTCGGTGAGCCTGGGGGGTGGTCCTAGAAAATCTCTCTAAAGCGCTCACACCATTTGGTTTATACCGAGATCTTGCACTCTGATAATTTAAATCCGTATTTGCTCTCAGCGTCTTTGAGCGACGGCTCAATTGAAGCATGTAGTCGAACGCCTGAGTCGAGTTGCTCTTGTCTTTTCGTAAAAGCCGATTGCCCAGGGAGTCTGACGGGCTTGGAGGGATTGATGGGAACATTGTTGATGCAGAGTTTTGCAACATGATCCATTTGTCTTTGAAACTCAGCTTCGCCGCAAAAAGAATTGATATCGTACAACGTGACCTGCACCGTTGCTCCCCAGCCTTCTTTGGGATCCACCCGACCTCGACCCGCCAGGCCAGCCGTTAGCGCCTCGACCATGAGAGACATGCCGTAGCCTTTGTGGCCGTGATCAAATCCGCCAACTCCCAGGAGTGTTCCTGGGGGAGTTGCAAAAATCGCAGCCGGGTCATTGGTTGGCTTGCCCTGTGCAGTCATCAACCAATCGTGCTCGAATTTCTCACCGGCTTTAAATTTCCTGTTGGTCATGCCGTTGGTGGTGATGGAGGCAGAGATATCAATCATCACGCCGCTATCGCCGTTAATTGGAAACCCCATTGCTATTGGATTGGGTGTGAATACGGCCTGTGTCCCGCCGTAAGGCGCGACACTCGCACTATTAGCATCTGAGGAGGCCAGTACCATCAAGTAGCCATCCTCCAGGGCTTGCATTAAATAAACCGCAAGGCACGCGATATGGTGACTTCTTTTGATCGCAAGACTTGCGATGCCAAGTTTTTTGGCTCTTGGGGCCAACTCTTTATAAGCCAAGTCTAAAAGCCACGGACCAGGTAGTCGTTGTCCATCCCATAAAAGCACGGCTGGCTTCTCAGAGAGCACTATAGGTGCGCCAGACTTATTCATGCCACCCGTCTCTAACTCTTTGATATAACTCGCCAAAAGACCTAAGCCGTGTGTGTCGTGCCCCAAAAGATCGCCTTCAACCAAAGTTTTGGCAACCACTTGTGCGATGGGAGTGTCCAATCCAGCAGCTTTTAGAAGGTTACAGGCGTAATTGATTAATTTTTGTGAGTCGTAGAGGGCATTCATAAAAGATTAGGAAATTAAACAATAAGGGCAATGGTATGAGAGGCGCTGGTGATGTTAGCGCGTAAACAATAATTTTGATGACAGTGATTACCCAGGACTGCGTCAACTGAACGATCCCCATGGCTAAAGCCAGGCGGTGCCAGGCGGTTCTAGAGGCAGATTGCGAGGGGTTTGCGGGCTCTTGCTGGCTCTTGCGGGCTCTTGTGGGTTCTTGTATTGACCCTTCGGTCCGTGCTGCCACATCCTGCGCTTGACCCGTGCACAGTGAATTGAACGAAGAACCAACTGATTTAATCAGGACGGACCAAATAAGGTATTCCAGGATTCAAATTGTGCCTTATTTTTAATAGAATGGAACGATTCAAATACAGCTCAGAAAGCGCCATGAATTCACCTAACCAACATCTCCCCAGCGTGGAGCTATTCAATTTAACGGGGCGAACGGCACTCATCACGGGATCGAGTAGTGGTATTGGTTTTGCACTTGCACGCGGTTTACTCGGCGCGGGCGCAAAAGTTATATTAAACGGTCGTAGCGCAGAGCGTTTAGATGCTGCGTTTGAGCGGTTAAGCGGTGAAAGCACTCTTTACAAAGGTCGGATCTTCAAATCTAGCTTTGACGTCACCAGCGCACAGGCGAGCGAACAAGCTGTTGAAAAAATTGAATCAGACATTGGCCCGGTTGATATTTTGATCAACAACGCGGGCATGACCTTTAGGTCTGAGCTACAGGACTTTCCCGTTGAGCAGTGGCACAACATCATGCGGACCAATGTGGACAGTGCTTTTTTTGTGTCCCGCATTGTTGTCAAGCACATGATCACAAGAGGTCAGGGGAAAATCATCAACACTTGCTCGGTCATGAGCGAGCTGGGTCGACCCGGCACGGGTCCATACACTGCCTCCAAGGGAGCGCTTAAGATGTTGACCAAGGCCATGGCAATTGACTGGGGCAAGTACGGAATACAGGCCAACGGAATTGGGCCCGGCTATTTCAAAACCGAGCTCACCGAGGCACTCGTCAAGGATGAAAAATTCAGCAGTTGGTTGATTTCTCGTACACCTGCCAAGCGCTGGGGTAACGTTGAAGATTTGGTCGGCGCTGCAGTGTTTTTATCTAGCGCTGCGTCGCAATTTGTCAATGGACATATCTTATACGTTGACGGCGGCGTAACGGCAACTTTGTAATTTAAACTTTTCAGGAAACCCATTCATGTCACTCGCACTCATCATTCACAGCGCCAAAGACTTGAGGCTAGAGGAATATGCACTTGAGCCCATGGGCACGCGGCAAGTTCGGGTACAAGTGCGCGCAGGTGGCATTTGCGGATCTGATATGCATTACTTTCAACACGGCGGATTTGGGACTGTTCGCATCAAGCAACCCATGGTGTTGGGACATGAGGTGTCTGGTGTCGTCACAGCGGTTGGCGCTGCGGTCAAAGACTTGGGGCTAGGTACAAGAGTATCGATCAGCCCAAGCCGCCCCTGTGGGCAGTGTCATTACTGCCAAAAGGCGCAGCACAATCACTGCCTCAATATGCGTTTTTACGGAAGCGCTATGCCCTGGCCCCACATACAAGGTGCCTTTAGGCAGGAAATGGTGATCGATGCCGCCCAGGCCTACCCTGTGCACGCGCATGTGAGTGACGCTCAGGCTGCGATGGCTGAGCCTTTCTCTGTTGCGTTGCACGCTGTCTCAAGAGCGGGCTCATTGATGGGTAAGCGGGTCCTTGTCACGGGCTGTGGCCCCATTGGCTGTTTGACCGTCGTGGCCGCAGCGTTAGCGGGCGCCAGCGAAGTAGTTGCAACAGATATTACGGATCAAACCTTAGCTCGTGCAAAGACCGTGGGCGCAACTACGGTGGTCAACACTGCAACCCATCCTCAGGGGTTAGAGGCCTATAAGGCTCAAAAAGGATATTTTGATGTGATGTTTGAAGCAAGCGGTAGCGAAGTTGCTATCAAAGCAGGCTTTGAGGTCTTAAAGCCAAGAGGTATCTTCGTTCAAGTGGGCACGGGTGGAGAGGTAACGATTCCTTTGAACGTGTTGGTCGCCAAGGAGTTTGACTTTAGGGGGTCTTTTAGATTTCACGAGGAGTTTGCACAAGCCGTTGAGTTGATGAACCAAAGAAGAGTAGATTTAACCCCTCTCATCAGTCACAGTGTGCCGCTGAAGAATTATTTAGACGCTTTTAAATTAGCGGGAGACCGCCATCAAGCGATGAAAGTTCAGATCGACTTTGCCAATGAGTAGAGGGCGGTCGTCAAAAACAGTGTTGGGCTACTCTTGATAGACAGAGAATTTTTATTCAAAAATCTCAAGCATTCGGTCTAAACCGCCAGACTCGATGCTAAGCAGTGCTTGCTCTTTGACGATGGGTTTGGCGTGATAAGCAACTGAGAGCCCACCCTGATCGGAGCAAGCTCGCATCATCGGGATATCGTTGGATCCGTCGCCGAAAGCGATGGCTTGGGCGGGTGAGATATCTAATGCGCTGCAGGTCTGAAGCAACATGCGCCTTTTCTCCTCACCATCACAAATCAAACCCCAGTCTTGTTGCGTTAAGCCACCCGTTAATAAACCGCCTTGGATTTCAAGTGCATTAGAGCGCGCATAGTCAATTTGTAAAAGCGCTTGAACCCGTTGTGCAAAGTAGGTGAATCCACCGCTGACGAGTAACGATTTAAGTCCCGCCTCACTGCACACCTTTAGAAGTCGCTCAGCACCCGGATTAAGTCTGAGCCGCGTTTCATAGACCTCTTTTAAAGCGCTCTCGGGAGCGCCTTTTAAAAGGGCAACTCTCCTTTTAAGGCTTTCCTTGAAGTCCTTTATTTCCCCACTCATGGTGAGTGCAGTGATATGTGCAACTTCATCTTTGAGCCCGACAACACTTGCGATTTCATCAATACACTCGATATTGATGAGAGTGGAGTCCATGTCAAAGGCAATTAATTTAAAGTCCTTCAATTTCAACGGCGCACTTCGCTCTTTGAGCACTAAACCGTCTTTAGCGTGAGTGATACTTAGGTGCGTTGTCATAAAAGGTAGGTTTCTAGATTTTTTCAGTGCGTGAAGGAATCAACGGTTGGCCCAGGTTACGCAGTGTATCCCTGACCAGTTGTGCGCGGTCTTTGACCTCGGGGAGCTCTCGCTCAATGCGCAATTTATCATTCCCCGCAAGTTTGATATGTTTGTTCTTTTGCACCATATCAATAATTTTCATCCCGTCAATAGGCGGATTGGGTCTAAAACTAATCGTCGTTACACCAGGGGCTGCGTCCACTTTGGCAACGCCGTAGGGCTTGGCAAGAATACGAAGTCTGTGAACATCAATCAAGGTCTGTACTTGAGCGGGCAATTTGCCGAAACGGTCAACGATCTCCTCTAAGAGTGTATCGAGTTGGTCCAAGCTTTTAGCGGTTGCCAGTTTCTTGTAAAACGATAGTCGCAGGTGAACGTCCCCGCAGTAAGCATCGGGGAGAAGTGCAGGCGAGTGCAAATTGATTTCAGTGGTCACTTGCAAAGGACTCAGCAAATCGGGTTCTTCGCCGTTTTTGAGCGCCCGCACAGCCTCTGAGAGCATTTCGTTGTAGAGTTGAAATCCAATCTCAAGCATATTTCCGCTTTGGTTTTCACCGAGCACCTCCCCCGCACCCCTGATCTCCAAGTCGTGCATAGCTAAGTAAAAACCGGAACCGAGCTCCTCCATTTGTTGAATTGCGTCAAGCCGCTGAGAGGCATGCTTGGTGAGGCTCTCGGTATCGGGCACCAAGAGGTAAGCGTAGGCCTGGTGATGACTTCTGCCAACCCGTCCCCTCAGTTGGTGCAACTGCGCGAGACCAAATTTATCTGCACGACTCATGATAATGGTGTTGGCGCTAGGCACGTCAATACCTGTTTCAATAATGGTTGAGCACAGTAAGATGTTATGTCTTTGGTTGATGAACTCACGCATCACTCGCTCTAAATCGCGCTCAGGCATCTGACCGTGCGCAACTGCAATCCTCGCCTCAGGAATTAACTCCTGCAGTCTGAGCTTTCTGTTCTCAATGGTCTCAACCTCATTGTGCAGGAAGTAACATTGTCCCCCCCGTTTGAGCTCTCTCAACACCGCTTCCCTGATCACACCGTTACCTTCACTTCTGACAAAGGTTTTAATGGCCAAACGTCTTTGGGGGGCAGTAGCAATCACACTCAGATCTCTTAAGCCCTCGAGTGCCATACCCAGTGTTCTAGGAATGGGGGTGGCTGTGAGCGTTAAGACATCGACCTCGGACCTAAGGGACTTGATCATCTCTTTGTGTCTGACGCCAAATCGGTGCTCTTCATCAATAATGAGTAGACCCAAGTCTTTAAACTTCAGGGACCCACTGATGAGTTTGTGCGTGCCCACGACGATATCCACCGAGCCGTCCTCTATACCTGCCATAGCAGTTTTAATCTCTTTCGCAGAGCGAAATCGGCTCATCTCAGCAATCTTGATGGGCCACTTGGAGAAGCGATCACACAGGGTTTGAAAGTGCTGCTCGGTGAGCAGCGTGGTCGGCGCTAGAAAGGCCACCTGCTTGCCGCCCATGACGGCCACAAACGCAGCTCTTAGTGCGACTTCGGTTTTACCAAAGCCCACGTCCCCGCAGACCAGTCTGTCCATAGGCCTTGGACTGATCATGTCTTGTATGACTGCGTGGATGGCTGCTTTTTGGTCCGGCGTTTCCTCAAAGCCAAAGTCATTGGCAAAGGTCTCGTAATCATTGGCCGAGTACCTAAAGGGGTGTCCTTCTCGCAGGGCTCGGCGCGCGTAGATGTTTAAAAGCTCCGCAGCGGCGTCCCGAATTTGCTCTGCCGCTCGTCGTTTGGCTTTGTCCCATTGCCCAGAGCCCAGGCGGTGAAGGGGAGCCTCAGAGGGGCTCACACCGCTGTAGCGACTGATCAAGTGCAGCTGACTGACCGGTACATAAAGCATGGCCTGATCTGCATACTCAAGGTGCAAGTACTCCTGCGCTTTAGAGCTTGGTGCCTCCTTTGCTGAGCCGTCTCGGGCCATGTCTGTGGACGAGTTGGCGTTGTTTGCGACCCCTTGCAGGTCCATGTGTATCAAACCCCGGTAGCGTCCAATACCGTGTGCGCTGTGCACGACGGGGTCCCCGACCTGTAATTCTGATAGATCTTTGATGAGTGACTCGACGTCACTCGTTTGCTCTTGCTTTCTTTTTCGACGACTGGTTGGACCGGCATCAAAAAGCTCTGACTCCGTAATCAGGTCAAGCGAGAGTTCGCTTGAATGAAATCCGTAGTGCAGGGTAGCAGCAATGATCCCAAGTGGCTCAGGACTTTCTAGAAACTCTTGTAAGCTGTCAAAACTAGGAGGCGAGACATTGCTGGCTCTTAAAAAATCAAGCAAACTCTCCCGTCTGCCTGCGCTCTCAGCAACAATTAAGACTTTGTTCTTTGTTTCACTCAGATACTTTTTAAGATGGCTGAGCGGATCTTGCGCGCCGCGTTGAACGCTCAGATCAGGCAAGGCACTGGCAAAGCCAAGGGACTCAGGATTTTGGTCTTGGACGCGGGAGTTTAAGGCTTGGGATGCCTCAGGGGACTCCAACAAGAATTGCCCCGAAGTTTTTTGCAGTGCGTTGGGTTTTAAAATAAGTTGGGTGTAATTGTTGCAGTGTGTAAAAAACTCTTCACTGCTCAAAAACAGATTGGCGGGCGCTAGGGCCGGGCGATCTGGGTCACCCTGTGCGAGCCTGTAGCGGTCTTGGGTGTCTTGCCAAAACCGTTGAAAGATCGGTTCCAACTCACCGTGCAGCACAATGGTCGCGTTCTGACCTAAGTAATCAAAGACGGTCGCCGTTTCGTCAAAGAAGAGTGGCAGAAAATACTCAATACCAGCCGTTGCAACGCCGTTGCCAATGTCTTTGTAGATTCGGCTTCGGGTGGGGTCTCCCTCTAGGAGCTCACGCCAGCGGTTTCTAAACTTCGCACGCGAGTCCTCATCCATTGGAAACTCACGTCCTGGAAGCAGCCTCACCTCTGGGACTGGGTACAAACTCCTTTGTGTATCAGGATCAAACGTTCTGATGGAGTCGATCTCATTGTCAAACAAATCTACTCTGTAGGGAAATCGTGATCCCATAGGAAAGAGATCAATCAGTCCTCCGCGCACGCAGTACTCCCCAGGGCTGATGACCTGTGAGACATGAGCGTAGCCTGCGAGGGTTAACTGTGAGCGCAGTTTTGCCTCATCGAGTTTTTGTTTGACTGTGAAGTTAAAGGTGTAACCCGCTAAGAAAGAGGGAGGGGCGATACGGTAAAGTGCCGTGGTAGCTGGGATGAGGACAATATCTGCCTCGCCCTGTGAGATCTGCCACAGGGTGGCGAGACGCTCACTGATGAGGTCTTGGTGGGGTGAGAAACTATCGTAGGGAAGAGTTTCCCAGTCCGGGAAAATCACGCTGCGCAAATCAGGATCAAACAAAGCCATCTCATCGATGAGCCTTTGCGCGTCACTTGCATCAGAGGTGATGATGGCAACCTTGTGGTTGCCCTTGATCTCTTGTGCGCTTAAAGTAGCTAAGAGGAGCGCATCTGAAGAACTAAAGGGTCTTTGAATGCTCAGGCGCTTGCCGGGTAATAATTTAGGGGTGTACATCAATTATCTGACTGAAATGGCAATTTAGAACCTCAATTGCCCTGCATAAAAGCTATCATTCTAGATTGATTGAACAACTAGCCCCCTCATGGATTCAAAATCACCCCCTATTCACTTTGTTATTCCCTGTGCGGGGGTGGGGGCTCGTTCGGGTCGAGACAAACCCAAACAATACGTAGACTTAGCTGGAGAGCCCATGATTGCGCATACTCTAGGCGCAATCTTGCAGGTTGAGTCTGTGCAGACAATTTGCTTGGTGGTCAGTCCAAGTGACGCGTACATTGACGACATCTTGTTAAATCATATAAAAAGACATCAAGAGAAGATCTTTGTCGTGCGAAGGGGAGGGGACACAAGGGCTCAAAGTGTTTTAGCCGGGCTCGAGCATCTGCGTAGTGCAGGTGTATCAAACAATGCTTGGGTGCTTGTGCACGACGCTGCCCGTTGTTTGATTACGCCTGAGTTGATTAACCATTTGATCAACACGTGTAGCGCTGACGCAGTTGGCGGTCTATTGGCTATACCGGTTTCAGACACGTTAAAACAAGAGAGGAGTGGGCGGGTGCAAAGTACATTGACTAGAGAGCACAAGTGGGCGGCACAGACGCCGCAAATGTTTAAGCTCGCTATATTGAGTCAGGCTTTAGAGCAAGGTTTACAAAGTGATTCTTGGACCATCACGGACGAATCCAGTGCGATCGAAACGCTTGGGCTGCAGCCTATTTTGGCGCTGGGGCACTCTACAAATCTCAAAATAACTTTCGCCGAAGACTTTGAGTTAGCGCAGGCGCTGCTTATGGCAAGGTCTCAAAAAATAGATACTTAATTTCATTTTAATCATGACAAATTTTAATTTTAGAATTGGTGAGGGCTGGGATGTTCACGCGCTCGTTGAGGGGCGCCCACTCATCATTGGAGGTGCATCCATCCCTTTCGAGAAAGGTTTACTAGGGCATTCAGATGCCGATGTGCTCATTCATGCAATCATCGATGCGCTCTTTGGCGCTGCGGGATTAGGGGATATTGGTCGGCATTTCCCTGACACAGATCCCCAATTTAAGGGAGTCGATTCAGTGGCACTGCTCGAGCATGCAAAGACCTTAATTCAAGCCCGGGGATGGGAAATTGGCAATATAGATGCAACCATCATTGCACAAGCGCCTAAGATGGCTCCTCACATCCCAAAAATGCTCGAACGTCTGAGCATTGCTTTAAGCCTGGACTTAGGGCAAATCAACGTGAAGGCCAAAACCGCCGAAAAAATGGGACCGGTTGGATTGGGACAATCGATTGAAGCACGAGCCGTAGCCCTTGTATATAAGGCTTAATCTTACCCCCCCCCCCTCAGCTCTGCCCAAAAAACGGACCTACAGCGTTCAAAGGGGTGACAGTTAGAGACCCTAGACTCTCGTTAAGCCTGCTTCGGAGTTTCCTCGGGCATACTGGGGAAGTTGGCTTCATCGCTCTGCCAAAGCTCAAGCTCCATCGCATAAGCTTCCTCGGTTAGACCGTGCCAACCGTTGCATTTGCCGCTCGGGGATCTGCCGCATCCGCATACACCGATATCATTGGGATTACTTTGAACGCGCATGGGAGAATGTCCTTCAATATAAGTGGAAATGGCACACCGGTGTGTGCAAGGTCAATGTCTCTATCAATGTCTCTATCAATGTCTAAATAGCTTTAGGGCAATGGACACTGCTCAAGCATTTGGTTGAATTGGATTCATAAGGTGCATGCATTCATGAATTTGGTGCAATGTATGGACTCAATGGTGGCCGATCCAACTGAGTTTGAAGCTGTTTTGCACCAAGTTTACGCCTGCGCTCCCCGTTCTTCACAGAGTTCAGCCACAAATCGGGTAAAGTCTTACAAAGTTAAACGGATAACTCCATATATTTTAGACCTACATGACTACCCACACGCCCCAACTTTTGTACTTTCAAGTTCCTGCCAATGAGCAAATGCAACTGGAGTCTCATCGGTTGGCCTATTATCAATGGGGTGATCAACACGCAAAGCACCTTGTAATCTGCGTTCACGGACTCACGCGGCAAGGTCGAGACTTCGATGTTTTGGCTCAATGCTTGCTTAAAGCTTATGCAGAAAAAGGTGAGTCGGTTCAAGTGATCTGTCCAGATGTGGCGGGACGTGGGCGAAGTGATTGGTTAATGAATGCGATGTCCTACCAGGTACCGTCCTATGCTTATGGATTAAAGCAATTGATGGATCAGTTGAGTTTGCAAGTCGGGGCAAATGCAATTGATTGGGTCGGGACCAGTATGGGAGGATTGATTGGAATGCTGGTTTGCGGCCTAGAAGCATTTAAACTCAATGTACCCGTTAGAAGATTGGTTTTAAATGATGTCGGTCCCGTTGTTCAATGGGTATTCATAGAGCGCTTAAAGACTTATCTGGGTACGGGTGAGCGATTCGAGCGAGAGGAGTTGGGAATTCAAAAGTTGGCTGAAGTCTCAAAGAGCTTTGGACCTCATACCCATGAGCAGTGGGTAGCGCTTTCCAGGCCTATGCTGAAGAAGCTAAGTGATGATGAGTGGATCTTTCACTACGATCCTAAGATTGCTGAGCCCATTAAACAAATGACTGTAGAGAGCTCCAAAGCGGCAGAACAGATCATGTGGTCAATATATGATCAAATTGGATGTGAGACACTCTTGATAAGGGGTTCGAATTCTGACCTCCTGAGGCCTGAGGACGCGCAGCTCATGTGCTCGCGTGGGCCCAAGCCCGCTTTTTACGGAGTTGAAGGGGTGGGACACGCACCAACTCTAGTTCAAGAGGATCAATTGCAAAGACTGATGGAGTTTTTAGTTTGAAGCGCAAGGGGCCATAATTAGGATGTCTTTATGGGTCGTTTAGGTTGAAGATTTAAAGGGTCATGTTGTGGGATTGGATACGCTTAGTCAAAAAAATACTGCAGAAAATGGCGCTCCCACAACGGTGGAGGCAGGGGCTACTTGCGCTCACGGTTCAAGTCATACCTCCACAAGTGCGTCGAAATTGCAATCGGTAGGTGAGGGCCTTGCTTATTCTGTGCCTGACTTTCTTGCAATCGCAGGTGCTACCGCAAATCAGAACGTACAAGAGGATTCGCAGGTACTTGCAAAAGCTAGAATTTTTGCGGAAAGACTCCTCGAATTCGAAACACTGGACAGCGGTGAGAACTCCCTAGCTCATGCAGATGCAGTTGCAGCGATCGTGAAACAAATTGGCGGCTCTGAGTCCTTACAAGCAGCCAGTTACTTGGTATATGCCAGCGCCTTCCTCTCCAAACCCGCCGAGATGATTGGCAAAGTATTTGGCGAGAGTATGACGGCTTTAGCGGTTGAAGCCACGGAGTTGCTTCGCCTAGAAAAACAAACCCGTGCCAAACAAAAGTCAAAGCCAAGCAACTCCGCTCATTCCTCCAGTGTTGGCTCAGTTCAAGAAGGCATTGCTCAAACCGAGAATGTGCGCCGAATGTTGCTTGCGTTCTCAAGGGATTTTCGGGTCGTTATGCTCAGGCTCGCTTCCTGTGTACAGAATTTAAGGTACTACGCGTCCCAAAAGGAAATAGCGCCCAAGGAAGTTGCACAAGAGGCATTGAGTATTTTCGCGCCTCTTGCCAACAGGCTTGGAATTTGGCAAATTAAATGGGAGATGGAGGACCTGGCGTTTAGGTTTCTTGAGCCACAAGCTTACAAAGAAATAGCGCATCTTCTTGAAGATAAAAGGGCTGAACGTGAGGTTTACGTAGAACAGCTCAGGTCCCAACTGGAGTGCGAATTAAATGACCTAGGCGTTCGAGCCCAGGTGTTTGGTCGACCTAAGCACATTTACAGCATTGCCAAGAAAATGCGGGGTAAGTCACTTGGGTTTGATAAAGTATTTGATATCCGCGCGCTTCGGGTGATTGTTCAAACCCATGATGAGTGTTATTCAGCGCTTGCGCATGTGCACTCCAAACTAACGCCGTTGGAAAATGAGTTTGATGATTACATCTCTCGCCCCAAACCCAACGGGTATCAGTCGCTTCACACAGTTGTAGCGGATCAAAGGGGGCTGCCCGTTGAGATTCAAATCCGAACGCAGCAAATGCATGACCATGCTGAACACGGTGTTGCAGCGCACTGGGCTTATAAGGAGGCGGGTGCTAAGGGCTATGCAGGCGTGAATGCAGACTCTTCTTATGATCAAAAAATTGCAGTACTCAGGCAACTCCTGGCTTGGGAGCAAGACGTATCCGCTCAATCAGGGGGCGCAGGAGACGCGTCCCTCAGTCATATTGATACCTTAAGCGACTGGATTTATGTCCTTACACCCAACGCAGCAATTGTGGAGTTACCCTCTGGTGCTACTTGTGTTGATTTCGCGTACACCTTGCACACGAACTTAGGCCACCGCTGTCGGGGAGGCCGAGTTGACGGAGTGATGGTAACTTTGAACACTCCTTTAAAGAATGGTCAGACTGTAGAGATCATCTCGGCCAAGGAGGGTGGACCCTCAAGGGATTGGTTAAATCCTGAGCTTGGCTTTATAGTCAGTCCCAGAGCGCGCGCTAAGGTGCGCGCTTGGTTCAATGCCTTGGCTACTCAGGAAAACGTTTCAAAGGGACGTGAATCTGTCGAGAAGTTACTTCAAAGAGAGGGCAAGACCAGTACCAATTTGGAGGATTTGGCAAGTCAACTTGGCTTTAAGAATGCCGAAACCCTATTTGAAGTGGTGGGAAAGGATGAGTTCTCTCTTAGAAACATTGAGGTCATATTGCACCCAAGGGAAGTGGTTCAAGAGACTGAAGATGAGCTTTTCTTAAAGAACACCCGAATCAAAGAGCCGAGACCCGTACCGTCTCAGAGTGGTATTTTGGTGGTGGGTGTTGACTCACTGATGACGCAGTTGGCCAGGTGTTGCAGGCCTGCCCCGCCCGACGATATTAGGGGTTTTATAACCCGCGGTAAGGGAGTCAGTATCCACCGTACTTCTTGTTTGAATTTTAAAGAACTCGTACTTCGCAACGAAGACCGCGTCATAGAGGTCCAGTGGGGCGGAGCAAGCGCGTCTGCTCCCAATGTACCCATTGTTTACCCCGTTGATGTCGAGATCAGGGCGCATGACCGGCAGGGACTCTTGAGGGATATTTCTGAGGTCTTTGCCAAAGAAAAGATGAACGTTATTGGTGTGAAGACAGAGTCTATCAAGGGAGTTGCTTGGATGACCTTTACGGTTGAAATCACAGACTCCACTAAACTTCAAAAGGTGCTGGCAATTATGCGCTCAGTACCGAGCGTTATTTCTTCTAGAAGACGTTAGAAGCTCTTCTAGGCTGTTGGTAGCTATCAACGGATCGCGTACGCTTGAAATGCGTGCTACAATATTGGCTCCCTAGGCGCGTAGCTCAGCTGGTTAGAGCACCACCTTGACATGGTGGGGGTCGATGGTTCGAGTCCATTCGCGCCTACCAAATTAGTCCTATAAATCAATCACTTATATATTGCGATTGCTCAGGCTTGATTGGTAGTTTTAGGTGTCAGACAATCCACTACGTTTGGTGACAATTGGGTATAACTGGGTGGGCTTACAAAGTCAGATTCTGATTGACCTTTAGTGGAGATGCCCATAGAGCTCGGTATCCTCCACGGTTTTTGTTAGTCTTTAAAACCTCAAAATTATTGCTTTAAAAAGATCTAGTTAAAATACAGGATCAGTCCAATATTTTAGAATTCCTAGCTTAAAGCAGGCTGATTATTTTTCCTGAGGAATATTTAATATGAAAATCAATCCCATCAAGGCCTCATCTGCAATAGTTGCAATTTTTTGTCTCTCCAACCTTAGCTTTTCCCAACAAGTCTACTCCTCCCAGCCGACTCCTGTGCAGCCATACCCTGCACCGGTTCAAACCAATGACGTAGCCCAGGTCATCAACAGACAACCCAATTTCGTTACCGTTCAACAGCGCCAATGCGAGCAGCGCGAGGTCGTCTCCCAAGGTGGTGGGGCTGGTGGTGGATTACTCGGAGCAGTTGCCGGCGGACTCATTGGCAGCACCTTAGGGGGTAACAGCAGAGATAGAAACGCTGGCGCAGCAGTAGGAATGGTCGGTGGGGCCTTGCTGGGTAACGAAATCAGTAAGTCTCCTCCCCAAGGTGAAATTCGAGAGGTATGCAGGATGGTGCCAGTGACCATACAACAAGGCGAGACCATCACATTTAGCTATCAAGGGCGGGTATTTACACACTCATTTTGATTTGGGGATGACCCAACCCAAAAATTGTCTGCGGGTGTTGCAAGAGTGCAATTCTGATCCTATCACTTCTGACCCTATCACTTCTGTGCCGGAGCACCTACGCTATGCCCTCCGTTGAAGCAAGAGGAGTAAACAGTGGCTCACCAAAATCGAGTCTGCTCAGTTACCGAAATTTAGCTAAAACGAGTGACCCTCTACACCAAGGGTGGGGACTAACACAATCACCGGTGAGCGCGGGTGCCCAAAAGTCAATCTGTTCATAACAATCTGATTGCACCTTGATCACAGCATGCTTCGCTTGGTCTACCGCCTTGACGAGCCTGATTTTCACCAAGTCCTTTGCCGCTAGCAGTGGCACTGGACCATCATCAGTTTCGAGTTCGAAGAGATTTTCGCTGATGAGACGCTCTTTGGACACCGAAGCTATCAAACTCCAGGCTGTTTGCGGGGTCAACTTAGCCAAGTTAAGTTGGCAACAGAACCACCCATCGGCCTATCGGTGCAGTTGTAACTTTGTATTCATCGGTAAAAACCCTCAATCAAATCTGATAATTCGGCCCAGGTTCAATGAATCAGGCGATGATCTTTGGGAGGGTGGTTGTTGTTGCCGTTTTAGGTTACGCTAGTACCAATAATCTTACAATTTAAACTTAGAATAATACTGAATGTAAATTTAAGTAAATACAAATAAGAAACCAGTCAATTTAAGGAACGGTGAATAATGCCAGTCGATTCAGCTGAAAAAAACTTCAATGAAGATGGATTCTTTTATAAATTAATCAAAGAATTCTCGTCTACTGAATTCAAAATTTGGACGATTGCCATTAACCTTGCTATCTTCATCTCTTGTTTCTCTTTGGCGCTCGAGACCGTTGATGAATACTACGAAAAATACAACCTCCTCTTTAAATGTGTTGAATACATAGCCGTAGCTTTCTTTGCTGCTGACTACGTGTTGAATGTTTACTACGCCAGTAACCGCATGAAATATGTGTTTAGTTTTTGGGGAATGGTGGACCTTTTCTCCATTCTTCCGACACTGCTTCAGGTTGTTAATTTATCAGCATTCCAAAGCACGAAGTTAATCCGATCGCTCAGAGTTATAAGGTCTTTGCGGGTTTTGAAAATGGTGAAATTCGCTGTCATCAACAACCCCGAGTCTGCCAAAGTCAACCCGGTTTTTACGAATCTGAAAATATATTTTGCAATGTTCTTCTCCGTCATCATGATTTGTAGCTCAATCATGTTTTTGGTTGAAGGTAGCCTTTATTCCACCCAGACCATGGAACAAGGCGAGAAGGAGTTGATCCAAATTGCCAAGGACCAGGACATTGACATAGAAAAAAATCCAGAAGTTATTAAATTCATTCCCGTAGACCCCATTAGTGGAATCGAGATTGCCGAGGATAAACGATACTTCACCTCCATACCAACAGCGATGTGGTGGTGCGTCCTAGCCGTAACGGGATATGGGGACATGTTCCCAGTGACTGTGGGGGGCAGAATCGTTGCCTGCATTACATTCTTACTGGGTTTGACCCTATTTGGTGTCCTGATCATCATTGTGGGCAATAGCATCATCAAGCTCTTCTTCATTGACCCAGAGGACTCTAAGGAGGCTGCAAATTACTCAAGAGATGCAGTTCTGGGCGGGATGCTAAGGCGCAATTGGATCACCGAGGAAAAGGTGCGTGAGATTGAACTATTGTCAGAGAAAGATATCATTCAAAAATTCAAATCTTTATAAGTTGCCACACACTTGTGGGCTCGCTTGTGCTTACATCTAAATAAGTGCTCCATCTCTCTCAACTCATCTGGAGTGTTCATATTGGCTGCTAAGTTACCCGCTAAAAACTCTGACCTCAAACCCAAGAGGGGCGGGCAGCGCATTATTAAAAAATACCCGAACAGGCGCCTTTATGACACCTTGACTTCCTCTTATGTCACCTTGGCTGAGGTGAAGCGTTTGGTGATGGAGTCTGCTCCCTTGTTGGTTGTTGATGCCAAATCAAATGAAGACATCACAAGGAGTATCCTCCTGCAAATTATTTTGGAGGAGGAGACCTGCGGCGTTCCCATGTTCTCAGAGCCTGCGCTGGTGAATATTATTCGGTTTTACGGCCAAATCATGCAGGGATTTATGGGGGATTATTTGGAGAAGAACATGCAGTCCTTTATGGACCTGCAAATCGAGATGGCGGGTAAGCAAAACCCCCCAAGCCCAGAGATTTGGCAAAAGATGCTGACCATGAATTCACCGATCATGCAGTCTCTGGTTCAAAGCTATGCTGAAAAATCCCGTGAAGCCTTTCAAAAGATGAAAGACCAGATGGATCAGCAAACTTTGCAAGTCCTTGAGGCCATGCGCATAAAACCACCTCAGTAAAGCGGTATTTTGTCTGCC
>CAIKNE010000104.1 GCA_903828695.1 uncultured Burkholderiales bacterium
CAGGTTTCATTAACCCATGTGCAGTCCACCATTACAGGCGAACTCTGCGCCTGTTGTGAATCCAGACTCATCGCCTGCCAACCAACCACAAATAGATGCAATTTCAAGCGGCGTTCCCAGACGTTTAACGGGAATGGTTGCCACGATTTTTTCCAAAATTTCTGGCTTAATGGCGTTGACCATATCCGTACCAATGTAGCCAGGACTGACGGTATTTACCGTGACCCCCTTGTTGGCCATCTCCTGTGCAAGCGCCATACTAAACCCGTGCATACCGGCTTTAGCTGCGGAGTAGTTGGTTTGACCCGACTGTCCTTTGGCTCCGTTGACTGAGCTGATCTGGATAATACGCCCCCATCCTCTCTCAACCATATCCCCAACCACTTGTTTGGTCACGTTAAACATAGAGTTAAGGTTGGTGTCAATCACTGCGTCCCAGTCGTCCCGGGTCATCTTTAAGAACATGCGGTCTCTTGTGATACCTGCGTTATTGACGAGTACATCGATTGGCCCGTGGTCGGCCTTCGCTTTTGCAAACGCCTCAACAGTGGAATCCCATGAACTCACATTACCAACCGAGGTGTAAAAGGTATATCCAAGTGCCTTTTGCTCATCAATCCATTTTGTGAAGTCACGTGTTGGCCCGCAACCGGCAATCACGGTGAAACCCAGTTTATGAAGTCGTTGACAAATAGCAGTTCCAATGCCGCCCATTCCACCCGTTACGTACGCTACTTTTTTACTCATTGCTGTCTCCTTTTTTATTTACTATTGTCTCAACGCTAAACTCTCAACTCTCAACACTTCATTAAATTCGAACAAAGCGAGATGAATGAATAATTAATTGATTGATTCATCCGCCCATTCATTTATACGTTCATTGATTAAAAGTTATCAACGCTCTAACGTCAGTGAGACGCCCATACCGCCACCGATACAAAGCGCTGCCAAGCCTTTCTTAGCATTGGATCTTTGCATCTCGTGGAGCAAGGTCACCAAAATACGGCAACCAGACGCACCGATTGGGTGTCCAATTGCAATGGCACCACCATTGACGTTGACCTTTGATGGGTCAATACCGAGTTCCTGATTGACAGCGCAGGCCTGCGCGGCGAAAGCTTCGTTTAGCTCAAATAGATCAACATCACTGGCCTTCCAACCCGCGCGCTCAAGCGCCTTGCGTGAGGCAGAGACTGGGCCAAGTCCCATCAATGCTGGGTCAAGACCCGTGGTCGCAAAGGAAGCAATTCTTGCCAATGGTGTTAGTCCAAGCGCTGCAGCTTTCTTGGCTGACATGACGAGCACTGCTGCAGCTCCGTCGTTAATACCTGAGGCGTTACCCGCTGTCACGGTACCTGCTTTGTCAAACGCGGGCTTCAAACCGCCCAAAGCTTCTGCACTGGTTTTTTTATTGATGAATTCATCTTGATTGAAGACCACTGGGTCGCCTTTGCGCTGTGGGATGGAGACGGATACAATCTCGTCTTTAAATTTCCCAGCATCCTGCGCTGCGCTCGCCTTTTGCTGACTAGCTAGAGCCAATGCATCTTGCATATCACGTGTGATTTTGTTTGCTTTAGCGACGTTCTCTGCAGTGATACCCATGTGGTACTGGTTATAAACGTCCCACAGCCCATCCACAATCATGGAGTCAATCATTTTCCAGTCGCCCATTCGGTGACCATCTCTTGAACCCATCAACAGATGCGGTGAGGCACTCATATTCTCTTGCCCACCGGCAATCACAATTTCACTGTCGCCGTATGCAATGGCCTGCGCAGCGAGCATGACGGACTTTAAGCCTGAACCGCAGACGGCATTGATGGTTAGCCCAGGAATGGACTGCGCAAGCCCCGCCTTCAAGAGTGATTGGCGTGCTGGGTTTTGCCCCGCGCCGGCAGCTAAGACTTGTCCCAAAATGACTTCACCAACGGAGTTAGGATCAACTTTAGCACGAGCTAAAACTTCCTTAATCACAATAGATCCAAGCTCTGGGGCAGCTACTTTAGCCAAAGAGCCTCCGAATTTACCAACCGCTGTGCGGGCTGCTGAGACGATGACGATATCTTCCATTTTTTTACTCCGTTAATGTTTGAATGAGGTTTGAATGAGGTTTGAATGAGGTTTGAATGTGCTTGACTGATTTTTAAATTATGCTTTTACTTTGACATAGCGTCCGGGCGCTGGCTCAATAACTTTGTACCTACCCCGCCCTGGAGCTTTGGGTGCAGGGACCTTTTTGCCCGATTGTTGGGTCAACCACTGTGTCCAATCTGTCCACCAGCTACCGGCGTGTTCGGTGGCACTTTTAATCCACGTATCGACGGAGGCTGGAAATTTATTTTCTGCTCCGATCCAGTGACTGCGCTTGCCAGAAGCAGGTGGATTGATAACCCCGGCGATATGACCTGAGGCTCCCATCACAAACCTTTTCTTGCCTTTAAAAATTTGTGTTGATGCGTAAGACGCGTCAATAGGGACGATGTGATCCTCCCTAGATCCGTAAATATAAACGGGTACTTTGATCGTGTTTAAATCGATGGGTACACCACAAATCTTGGCTTTGCCTGGCTTGATCAGGTTATTCTCAAGGTAAGTGTTACGCAAATACCAAGCGTACATGGGACCTGGCAGATTGGTTGCATCACTGTTCCAGTAGAGAAGATCAAAAGCAGGCGGCGTCTCACCCTTTAGGTAATTGCCAACGACGTAATTCCAAACCAAATCATTAGGCCTTAAAAAACTAAAAGTTGAGGCCATATCCCGACCCGACATCAACCCCCCGTCTTCGAACTGAGCTTCTCGGTATTTAACGAATGCTTCGTCAATAAAAACATCTAAGATCCCGGAGTGCGTGAAGTCCACCAGTGTGGTGAGAAATGTTGCGCTTGCAACGCTATCGTCCTTCCTTGCAGCAGAAACTGCTAAGGCACTGGTGAGCATTGTGCCCCCGACACAAAAACCCAGGGCATTGATCTGGGGAACATTCGCAATCTCTTTAACAACTTGTATGGCTTTAAGAGCCCCCTTCTCCACATAATCATTCCAGCTTGCCTGGTCTAAATCCTCTTTCGGATTGCTCCAACTGACGATGAAGGTTCTGAACCCCTGATCGACACAATATTTCACAAAGGAGTTCTTAGGCTGCAGATCTAAGATGTAGTACTTGTTAATGCAAGGAGGTATTAATAGAAAAGGGACTTCGTGGACTTGTGCAGTGGAGGGTTTGTATTCGATAAGTTGAAAAAATTCGTTCTCAAAAACCACAGACCCTTCAGTCGTAGCGACGTTCTCACCCACGGTAAAGAGACTCTCATCGGTCATGGAGACATGCCCCTGGGACATATCGTGCAGCAAATTTTGAATACCCTTGGTGAGACTCTCGCCTTTGGTTTCAATGATTTTTTGCTGAGCCTCGGCATTGAGTGCTAAGAAATTACTGGGCGCCGTTGCTGCTGAGAGTTGCTCGACCGCGTACTTGATTCTGGCCTGCGTTTTAGCATCTGCGTGTAACGCATCTGTCATCGCCATCAATGTTTTGGTATTGAGTAGGTAAAGGGCTGCAGAAAAAGAAGCTACTGGATTTTGCTCCCATGCAGGTCCCTTAAACCGCTTATCCTCAACAATGGGATCACTGACCAAGCCTTGATTCCATAGGTGTGTGGCTTGTTCCAAATAATTTTTTTGTATCTCCATCAACTTGTCATTGTCAAAGCTGATTTGGGGAACTTTGGAATCTGGCAATTCCATTTTCTTGAAACTCTCAAGCGCCTTATTCCACCCCTCCATGAACACAGACGGATCTGGCATAGGGAATGGATTTTGTGAAGCTGTATGGGGCTTTTGAGCTGAACTTCTTGGCATTAAAAAACTCCGAAAATCTTCAATCTGATTACAGTATCGCAGTCTTTAACCCTAAATTACTCAAAAAAATTGGCATTCGGGTAAACTCTTAGATATGTATCTTGTACTCATAGGTTGGTTCTACGTTGCGATCATGATGGCCATTGCTGAGGCAACCAGTAGTGATGGCACCCTTTTGGGCGCCTTCTTTACACTCTTACTTTACGGGATCTTACCTATCACCATCGTAGGATATATCCTTGGCACCTCTGCAAGGCGCAAAGCCCAACAAAAAGCTGAATCCCTTGATCTCGATCAAAAAAATAGTCAAGAAAATAAGCACCTATAAACCCTGACACTTGGGCAATCCCGATTAAGTCATCCAGATGCTTGCAGCCATTCGACCACTGACTTTGTCGCGCCTGTGGGAGAAAAATAGTTCTGGGTTGGCAAAAGTGCACCAATCATCCCCGTTGGCTCCTAGATCATTGCCCAAGATGGTGTCTACTCCCCGTTGTTTTAACTTAAGTTTCGCCAATCCAGCCAAATTAGCAAGCCATTTGCGCTCCCCTGCACCCAAACCCTCACGAGCGGGGCTTGGCTTGAAGTAGTCGGTTGCTTGTGGGGTGGCTAGGAAGGCCTCCCTCACCTCCTCGCCCACCTCAAAATACCTGGGTCCTATGCACGGCCCAAGCCAAGCCAACCACTGATGTTGGTTGCCTGCGCAATGGGGGGCAAGCTTGCCTAATTCAATGAGCAGTTTTTCTACAACGCCAAGCCCGTCCAAACAATCAACGCCGGCTAAACCCCGCCAACCAGCATGGGCTGCTCCGACCTGTGTTCCCTGCCTATTCGTGATGAGAATGGGAAGGCAGTCTGCGACCATGATGGTGCAAGACAAATTTTTATGAATCGTCAGACACACATCTCCCGCTGAGTCATCGACGGTTGCTGGATCCAACACAACAACACCGGACTGATGGACTTGCTTTAAATAGACCGAGCGGTTTCCCATCAATTTTTGGTGATATTCCCTGTTTTTATCGACCAAAACGGGATCATCTCCGACATGGTTGCCAAGGTTCAAGCTCTCATATGGGCCCGCGGAGTAACCGCCAAGGCGAGTGCTCATCAGTGTTTTGACGTTTATTGGCCAATTTGGATGAGAGGGAATTAACCACTCTAATGGCTGATTGAAAGAATTAATAGACTTCACCAATTTTTGCTGAAATGAACCTAATTTTCACGACTTCAGCTTTGAAGGAATGAAAAAACACCTCTTAAAACATCTACACTCTATCATATGGACTTGAGTACAAAGCTTGGGCATGAAGTAAAAAGTACAGAGCTCAAAACTCATCACTCATTCCGCAAAACATCAATTTTTCTAATCTACCCTTAAGTCGAGTACCAGCATGAGTTATGTCTTCCCCCCACCCGAAGTTGTAAGCGTTCCCGTATCCGGTAGCGCCCTTAAATACGCAGCACACCGCGTTTACTGTGTCGGCAGAAACTACGAAGAGCATGCAAAAGAGATGGGATTCACAGGTCGCGAGCCTCCCTTCTTCTTCTTAAAGCCCGCAGACTCACTCGTTGTGGTCCCTGCGGGTGAAACGTGCACAATGCCCTACCCGAGTTTGACAAAAAACTTGCACCACGAGGTTGAGTTGGTTGTAGCGATCGGCAAGGCTGGAAAGAACATTCTTGCTAAAGATGCGCAAGCCTACATCTACGGCTACGCGCTCGGTTTAGACATGACCAGAAGAGACTTGCAAAATGATATGAAAAAGCAAGGACGTCCTTGGTGTATCGGCAAAGGCTTTGATCACAGCGCCCCGATCGGTCCCATCACTCCCGCTTCGCAGTTACCCAATATCGAGAAGGCAAGCATTGAGTTATCCGTTGACGGTGTAGTTCGACAAACCAGTACGATCGAAAAACTCATTTGGAATATCGGCGAGGTCATCGAGCATTTGTCTGCGGCTTGGGAATTACAACCAGGCGATCTGATCTATACAGGAACCCCAGAGGGCGTTGCTGCGGTTGTGAGTGGCAACGTCATGACTGCAAAGGTAACGGGCTTGCCCGACTTAACGATCAAAGTTTTATGAGCACGACTCGCAGTCCTGTTAAATTTTGTCGAAACTGCGGGACTGCGGTTGTTAATAGGGTTCCGGATGACGGGGACACTAAAGTGCGGGCAGTTTGCCCAAGCTGCAACACGATTCATTACGAGAACCCATTGAATGTAGTGGGTACCTTACCCATTTGGGAGGGTAAGGTACTACTTTGCAAACGCAATATCGAACCCCGCTTTGGCAAATGGACACTCCCCGCCGGTTTCCTTGAGGTTGGTGAGACCTTAGCCGAGGGCGCAGCCCGCGAGACTGAGGAGGAAGCCGGAGCTCAGTTTGAACTTGAAGAACTTTTCTCGATTATGAACGTTCCCCGCGTTGGGCAAGTTCATATTTTTTACAAAGCTCGTTTACTCAGCGACGTCTTTAACCCTGGGTTTGAGACCATAGAGGCCAAGATCTTTGCGGAGGATGAAATACCCTGGGATGAGATTGCATTTAAAACAGTCAAAGAAACATTACTTCATTACTTTGAAGACCGCAAGTTAGGCAACTTCAAATTACATCAATCCGTAATTGCTTAGTGAATTTAGACTGGTTCTAACCAGATTTGTGGCAGGGTTTTTACAAGTATCAATCCCAGCACCTATGGGATATTATTGATTTAACTTTTCATCGGTAGGTGGCGTCAACTTGCTCTGACTATGGGGTGAGAGCACACCTGTATTTAATTTAAAAGGTTAGTTATGAAATTCAAAAAAATACTTTTTACAACGCTTACCTTATTAGTCACGGCAACTTGGGCTCAGCAATCTGTACCCACTATTGATTTTGTGGCTCGCAATCCTCTCAAACTGCCCAAAGACCTGTACCTTGGAGAGGTGAGCGGTGTTGCCATTAATTCCAAAGGTCATATCTTCATCTTCAACCGCGGCAATACCTCTGGACCAGCTTATGCTGCAGCGGCTGCTCAGCTACTTGAGTTTGATGCCAAGGGGAAATTCATTCGTGAAATTGGTAAAAATCTGTATGCATGGTCATTTGCGCACGCAGTTCGTATTGACAAAGATGACAACATTTGGGCTGCGGACAAAGGCTCTGACCAAGTCATCAAGTTTGATAAAAATGGTCAAGTCTTATTGGTCTTTGGACGCAAGCAAGAAGCATCAGACGAAGATACTGAGCCACTCAAGCATCCCAACCCACCGCTACCCGCAGTAGACGGGAAATTTCGTCAAGTAACTGATATGACTTGGGATAGGGAAGGTAACACCTTCATCAGTGATGGGTACGTTAATTCTCGCATAGCCAAGGTCGATAAGAATGGCAATTGGATCACTTCTTGGGGAGATAGGGGGGATAAGCCGGGAGAGTTCAATACGCCACATAGTATTGCTGCAGATGCGAGTGGCAATATCTACGTAGCCGACCGGTTCAATAGGCGCATTCAGGTCTTTGATAATGACGGCAACTATCTTCGCTCTTTAGTCATTGATGTTCCATTTGATCACAACACTAAACCAGCTATTGGAAATAAACCCGATCCAGATGCAAAAAAAGGAACTTTTTCACCTGGCTCTCCTTGGGCAATTTGCATAACTCCTCCACCCAACCAAGTTTTGTACAGCTCGGATGCTTACCCTGGTCGTATCTACAAACTATCCTTAGATGGACGAGTGCTTGGCGTCTTAGGTGAATCTGGAAAGCAGCTCAAACAATTTGGCTGGATTCACGAGATTGCATGCCCCACAGAGAACAAAATATTCGTTGCAGAGTTACTTAATTGGCGAGTTCAGGAGTTGACCCTGCATCCAACGGCTCAGAACAAATAACTTCAACTTTAATTGAAGAAGGACGCAAAGGTCAGACCTTGCGTCCTTCTCAATTTAAAGTGTTTGTAATTAATTGCAGGGTTTTTAACGAACTACTCTTGTTTTGCCTCTGGGTGAGCTTAAAACACGAACGGTCTCACCTGGGTTCAAAGGTCCAGTTTCTTTGCTGATCTCTTGGGCAACGGAGATGAGTGAGTTATCTTCGAGTCGGATCGTCAATTCTTGGCCATCCACAGTATTCAAATCTTTCTCAAGCATACTTCCACCCACACCACCGGCCACAACGCCCGCAATCGTTCCGAGGACAGAGCCGTTGCCACGGCCAATCTCTGAGCCAACTACGCCGCCCGCAGCTGCGCCTGCCATTGAGCCAACTCCAGTTGGACGAAGTGAGATTTTGATGGGTCGTACGCTCTCAACTCTACCCATCCTAACGATCTGAGCTTGCCCTACCTCAGCGTCGTTGTATGTTGATCCCGTCATGGTCTGGGAAGCACAGCCTACGAGCAACATGAGCGCAATCGCAGTTGATATTTCAATAATTTTTTTCATCATGGCCCCTAATTTTTTAGATTTCAGAAGTATTGTATTAGCTTGTTTGTATACTAATGTAAACATTCAGAAAAGGCTTGAAAACCTTGGAGACTGGCGATGGTGCGTGCTGGCCCCGTAAAAGGTTCATCAGAATCTACGCACCAAACCCAGCATTGAGCTTTGACATTAAATAATGTCTCCGCACTTAAATTCAAGAGAGACTGTTAAGAATTTAAGCCTTTGTTCAAGCGGAACAATCGGGTACAGTAACAGAATTAAGTGAAATCACAATATTAAAAAGTAATACGAAAGAATCAATCATGAAAGTTCTAGTCCTCAACGGAATCAATCTGAACATGTTCGGCAAAAGGGATCCTACTCACTACGGGACGGCAACGCTTGAACAAATCAATACGAGCTTGCTCGAGTTAGCCAAAGAGCTCCGCGTTGAGGTTGAGTGTTTTCAGACTAACTTTGAAGGCGAAATGGTTGAGCGAATCCACAAAGCTCACGCCGAATCAGTGGGTGCAGTATTGATCAATGCAGGGGCATGGACACACTACAGCTACGGCATCCGAGATGCGTTGGCTATCCTCAAATGCCCAGTCGTTGAGGTCCACATGTCCAACATTCATGCAAGAGAGGAGTTCAGGCACCACTCAGTTTTAGCTCAGATTGCTTTGGGACAAATTTGTGGATTTGGTCCTGACAGTTATTTACTCGCGCTTAGAGCAGCAGTTGCAGCATTAAAAAATTAAACCATATTCAACTCCATCAATTTAGATGGGTCAAATAATGTTGATATTATGTTTAAGCGGTTTCATCAATTTTCGATCAAATCGTTATCACAATTTATCCTAAAATTTAATTTAGAAATAATTTTTTAAAAAAAATTATTTGATGAAGTTATTCACAAATTAAGTGGAAAACACACCCCTCAAAACTTAAAAAATCGAGCATTTATGAGCCTCTTACTGGGGTGCACATTTTTTAAGCAGGAAGTCATTTTTTATTAAAAACCCTATTGACATTATCATTAATGTCAATTTTTAAAGTTCAATATTTAATTTTTTCGCTCATAAATTTTTCGCACAAATATTAAATTGCGTTTAAGGCAAGTTGTGCTTGTTTGTGTTAATTCATCACTTAGCTTTGACTCGAGTGAAATGTATCCGCGCATCATAGAATAGAAGCAAATAGCCAGCCCAATATAATGACTGTCATGACGCAGAACTCCGATCACACAAGCGACAAACCTAAAAGAACACGGTCTAGAGGTGTTAAAAAGGTTCATCAACTCAGAGTTAAATCTAAGTCAGAGTTCATTAAGTTTGAGAAAAACTTACCCCAACTCATTCAGTTACTAAAAAATCATTCGGTCACCAAGAAACTGACCTTCAGTACTGAAATAATCAAAGATCCGAACGCACCAAAAATCAGGTTTAAATATAGCAACTTCGACAACTTCAGTGAAACCGATATCACCGTAGAACCGGGTAGCTTTGAGTTTGACTTTGAGGACGATTTCCACAAAATCAATGAACTCACCGCTTACAAAGCCTCTAAACTCCTACAAGAGCAAATCATTAAAGAGGTCAACATTTGGAACCATTCAATTACTTTGTTCACGGTATTGGATGCGCCCGAGAGCACTCGAAAATCTCCCCCTAAAAAATCAAAGAAATCAGAGTCCCAGTCACTCTCGATGCATCGAATAGTAAGACCCATTAAAGAAAATTTGTAAGTACGCTATGCAACGCCCATCTAGAGGCGTTTCTTCTTCCCCGCCATGATGCATTTGGCAAGAGGGCATAAACAGTTCCTAAAGACCCAACCCAACCCAACCCAAACCACCCCCTCCCTTAGAGCGCTAAATTGACGGGTACCGCAACATAAATGGGTCCACAAGCCTACTTAGAACTGCGCCATTAGCTCGGAGGCAACCCTACAGTTGGCACTATTCCTGCTAAATATGCGTGGGTTAGTGTAATTTTTCCGACAGTTGACAGGAATAGTCCCAGATCAATCTCAAGGGAGCAGTCACCCCCAATCGGTCATTTGTGTCGAATTCAGTAAACAGGAAAGACATATGTAATTAAACAAAGGGAAGTAACATGCAAGCGGAAAATCTATCATCATCGGACAATCAATCTTCACTACCGTCTTGGGGCAGTAGTTTCAGCGGTAAAGGATCCTCCTTTGGGGATCAAATTAGACAACGCGATCAAATGGCAACAGTGATGCTGATGGCTATTAAAGCGGGTAATATTAACACCGCAAAACGTGCTTTGTCAGCCCTACTCCATATTGAGCCCTCTTTGCAATTGAATCAGTTGTTGATTAAAATTGGAGATGCCTTGATGGAGGGTCATGTTTTAATTGCGCAGGAATTTGCCGCCCATTTTTCGATTGAAGCCATTGATTCTTTAGCGCACTAAATCCTACAATCCAGCTCCCGGCAATAATCGGTACGACTGAGATTGTGCTCACCTGAGTTTTGAAAACCAACTGAGGCTCAATTTTTAGCTTTCAAAATTAAGTCTCTTAACTCATGCCTTCTCCAAAGCCAATCCTTCTCAGCCTAGGGCTCACTACGTTGGTGTGCCTAAATCAACACACCTTGGCTTGGGGCTTGTTTGATAAGAAATCCGATTTAACGGACACAGAGCTCTCGAGTGCTGAGATGGCACAAATCGAAATCATGGCTGGCTGGGCGCCTGAGGCCAATGAGACACTCATATTTTCAGTTAAAAACAAACTGGTAGGACCTATTTCCTGCTCAGGTGCGACTGTGCGACTTAAGAACGGAAAAGCAGTTCAACGCGGTTTGCTCCCCAAACTCTACGTTATGCCTAGCACTTCTAAACAGTTCACAGTCAGCGGCGTTACCAAAGAAACGCTGCAAGATTATTCAGTCACTTGCTCTTGCTCTAAGAGGAGTGACTCTAAAGTATGTGTGAATCCACTGTCGGATAAAAAGTAATAATTTAATTGGCCACTAAAAGCCTTGAGCCTACTGAGTCCATCCGAGCTCAAACATTTGTCAGTGCTTGTTTTAAGCCGATACATCAATAATGCGCCCGAACTCACCCTCCGTTGCCTTACGCGGAGCAGGATCTAGATGCGCTTGTGTTTTTATAGATGCAACACCAGGAACACTTGCGTGAACGCTAGGGTGCGCATTTGGATTCACACTCGTGTTCATATGAGGCTTAAAAGGAACATGAGATGCAAAATGATGGCTATCAGCCTGCATAGCCATAGCTGTTTTTTGAGCCTCATGCATGAGTTTCTTGGACAGGGCGTTGGCTATTTTGATCAAGTACGGATCGAGCTTCAAAGTCGCATCAAAGTTCCACAGATCATTTATGGCTTTTTGAGAGCCCTCCAAGTCGCCAGACTTCAATGCGTCAAGTAAGGCTTTGAGCTTGGTCAGACGAGCTACCCTTCGTCCCTCCGCTAACTGATCTGAGCCGCTCCAACTCGACCCCCAACCGTCCACTTTAAATCCGTATTCTGAACCCATGATGTATTCTCCTTGGCTAGTCCTACACTGCAATTCCCCTTAAAAACATGTCGATCTCTCATTCAAAAAACTATTTACAGAGCAAATTATTAGCAATCAATATGCCAATTTTTATTTTGAATTTTTAAATCAAGCCTCGTCTTTTTCAAGTGCCGCATAGGCAAAAGACATCGCGAACCCCCCCAGCAATGCAAAGGGTAAAGCCACAATAACAACCGCTAAAGTCAAAAGTGTTTCTGCTTCCATGCTGGCCCCCATATTTTGATGATTTAGCGTCCAAAACGAACCCTACATGACTTGTATCGGCATGGGTCTTTGATTCTTGACTCGCTCAGGGGATGAGGGGGCCGTTACCAGTTACCAGTTACCAGTTACTAGCCCCCCCGCCAAAAAAAGGGCCTACTGACTCCCAAGTTCCTCAAGCTCTCACCTTATTTGGATGAGTACCGCTAAAATCAACTAGACTAGATTTCCTGTAAGATGTACCGGGCACTCACCCTTAGGCATTTGATCTGGCAGCTGGAGATGCCTTGTTGCTGGTTTTATTCACTCCCTCTGGGGCCCAAGCATCCCCTACTCCAACCCACCAATACCACTCATTAAATATGCGACTTCTTCACACCATGCTTCGCGTTGGCAACCTCCAGCGATCCATAGATTTTTATACCCAAGTCCTGGGTATGCAGTTACTGCGGACCACAGACCGTGCTGACCAAAAGTACTCACTGGCCTTTGTGGGTTTTGAGGGTAACCCTCACCAAGCGGAAATTGAGTTGACCTACAACTACGGAGTTGAGAGTTACGAGATGGGCAGCGCCTTTGGACACTTGGCGCTTGGCGTCGAGGATGTGTACGCAACCTGCGATCTAATTCGCAGCAAAGGTGGCAACATTACTCGCGAACCCGGTCCTGTAAAGGGGGGTAACACACTCATCGCCTTCATCACAGATCCAGATGGTTATAAGATAGAGTTGATTCAAAGAGCTGATTAGACGATTCGAGACAAAGGAACAAGCCTTTTTAAAAAAATATCAAAGCTCATTGATGGTCTCGTAATCCTTTGCGCACCGAGGGTTCGGTAAATAACGTTAAGCAGCTAAATTCTTGGCCTCTTTTGCCAATCGACTAATCAAATCCCAGTCCTTCTCCGCAATCGCTTTTTGAGGAACCAGCCAAGAACCGCCTACACAGATTACGTTTTGAAGGGCTAAGAATTCGTGAGCATTCGCAGTAGTTATTCCACCCGTTGGGCAAAACTTGACATCCCCAAAGGGACCACTAAATGCTTGAAGCATTTTGACGCCTCCGGCTTGTAAGGCCGGGAAAAATTTCAACTCTTTAAATCCTTCGTCTTGTGCGTGCATGATCTCACTAGCGGTGGCAACACCAGGCAACAAAGGCATGCCAAGGTCTTTACACGCACGTCCGACATTCACTGTAAAACCAGGACTTACAGCAAAGCGCGCACCTGCATGCTTGGCTGCGAGAGCTTGGTCTGCGTTTCGAATCGTGCCTGCTCCAACAATCACGCCTGGGACCAGATCGGATAGGGCCTTAATGACCTGCAATGCTTTAGGCGTTCTAAGGGTTACTTCAAGCATTCGAATGCCCCCTTTTAGCAGAGCCTGAGCCATAGGGACCGCGTCCTCCAACTCCTCGACAACGATCACTGGGATGACAGGAGCATCTTGCATGACCTCTAACGCTGTGAGTGGATGGTCTTTATCGTAAGTTTGTGTGTTCATGATCAATTTTGGTAATCGCTTTTTAAAGCCAAGAAACCGCACCATCCTCAGCAGAGGATACATTTTTTCTGAATCCAGCAAAAAGCTCTCGCCCCAAACCCTCGCCATTGCTTTGAATCAGCTCAACTGGAATCTGACTAAGTGTTCGCTCACTCCACTCAAGTGGATCCACTAAAACCTCCAAAAGCCCTTGCTCCAAATCAAGAACCAAGGTGTCCTCGTCTTGCACTTTAGCAAGAGGCCCGCCCAGGGAAGCCTCAGGGGTCAGATGAATCGCTGCGGGTACCTGCCCAGATGCTCCGCTCATACGCCCGTCGGTGACCAAGGCAACTTTGTAGCCCTTGCCCATCAGCACTGCAAGCGGTGGTGTGAGCTTGTGTAACTCGGGCATTCCGTTCGCGCTCGGTCCTTGCCAACGCACCACACAAATCACCCCACCGTTTTTTGCACAAAACGACTCCAGCTCCCCACTTTGAAATGACTGTTGGAGGGCGTCTTGAGAATCAAATACTTTTGCTTTGCCCTGCACCAGGTGCAGTTCACTTGGAACAGCTGAGGCCTTCACCACGCCGCGGCCAAGGTTGCCTTTGAGTAGCACCAGACCTCCTGTTTTGCTAAACGGGTCTTCTACGGTTCTGAGGATGGATAAATCTTGACCAGCACGCGGAGTACTCCAGCTTAGTGCATTTTGATTGAAATGAACAACTTTAGAAAAAGCCTTGATCCCCTCTTCTTTGACAGTTAAAACATCAGAGTGCATCAGCCCAGCTTTTAGTAATTCACCGATCACATAGCCAGGTCCACCGCACGCCTGAAATTGATTGACATCTGCCTCACCGTTGGGATAGACCCTCGCAATAAGCGGAGTCACCGCTGAGAGCTCAGCAAAATCGTCCCAGTCCAGAGATATACCTGCAGCCTTTGCCACAGCTACCCAGTGGATCAAATGGTTGGTCGATCCCCCCGTTGCAAGAAGTGCAACTACTGCGTTCACGATGCAACGTTCATCCACAAGTTGACCAATCGGTGTAAATCTTTTAGAGCGCGTGATGGACAAAACTGTGCGAACGGCCTCCCTCGTTAAAGCTTCACGTGCAGCGTGTTCCGATGGATTTACAAACGCCGTACCCGGCACGTGAAGCCCCATCGCCTCCAGTAACATTTGATTGCTATTTGCAGTTCCGTAGAAGGTACAAGTTCCCTCACCCGAATACGCCTTGCTCTCAGACGCCAAGAGCTCCTCACGACTCACAAGTCCTTGAGCGGCCTTTTGGCGTATCTTTGACTTCTCAGAGTTAGACAGGCCAGTCAACATCGGACCAGCGGGTACAAAAACGGTTGGCAGATGCCCAAAATGAAGCGCGCCAATTAAGAGTCCCGGTACTATTTTGTCGCAAACCCCGAGCATGAGGGCAGCGTCAAACATATCGTGACTAAGAGAGACTGCAGTTGCCATTGCGATCACATCTCGACTGAACAAACTCAGTTCCATGGCAGGTGTGCCCTGCGTTATACCGTCGCACATAGCGGGCACCCCTCCCGCAACTTGGGCTGTTGCGCCCTCTAAGCGGGCCTCGTCTTTGATCACGTCGGGAAAGTGCCTAAGCGGCGCATGCGCTGAGAGCATATCGTTATAGGCGTTGATAATGCCAATATTGGGCGCACGTTCGCTCACAACCTTAAAGCGGTCATCAGCGGGCATCGCAGCAACGGCGTGGGCGACATTAGCGCAACCTAACCGATCGCTACCCCTTTGCCGAGTCGCCATAGCTTCGACTCGTTGAAGGTAGGTGCTGCGAGTGATTTGACTTTTGAGCTTGATGCGCTCTGTTACTTTAAGGACGACTGGATGAATCATGGAAACCTATCTGGTTGTGAAAGCAATTTTGTACGAATATACCTTGGATTGATTGAACGAGATGCAGTCGTAAACCCACCGGGATTAATGCTTAGACAAATTAGTTTGCCACCAATTCCGAGCCTCCTCCAAAAGCTCAGGTGTATCAACATCCAATACACATCCTCGGTCTTGAACCTCTAGTAACTGAGGAGGATAAGCCTGCAGGAGTTCTTTGGCCCCTTGGTCACCCTTTAGCGACAAGAGATCTTTCAAGAAGGCTTTAGAAAAACCAACCGGATGGCCCCTTTGCCCTCCGTACACGGGGGCAACGGTGGTTCGGTCTAAATGAACATGTGCCTGACCCCCAGCATCAGGCTTTTGGGTAAGTTGATGATTTGCATTTTGCTGTGCACCAGCCAACACAGACGCCACTTGCACAAGCGTCTCGCTTTGCACGAGGGGCAAATCTGCGGGAAGGATCAACCACCCAGAGGGAAGCCGCGAAGGATCAGCGAGACCGCCTTTGATGGACTGCGCAACCCCAAATGCAATACTGTCCCCCATTCCGGGGTTGTGCACGTGAGCCAAATCCTTTGGTTCTACAATGAGATAAGCTAGACCGCTTGCCTGAACGCTTTGCAAAACATGATCTTTAACACTCAAATGACTGAGTTTTGCATCTAGTTTGTTGCCACCTCCACCGTGGGCTTTAAAGCGTTCGCTACGCCCAGCACACAAAAGAATCACAGTGGGTAGTGGATGTTGGAGGCTTGTGTCAAAGGTTTGTATTTTTTTCATTGAACGTTAATTCTAATCAACTCGGTACCCTTTAAATGTCCCTGCAATCTATCGCCGATATGCGCAAGAGCTACGAGCTCAAAGAACTGGACGAGAAAGCATCGAATGAGCTGCCTCATTTGCAGTTTGAGTCTTGGCTACAAGAAGCCATTGATTCAAAAATCCCTGAACCTAATGCGATGACGCTCGCAACTGTAGGAAGTAACCTTCGCCCCAGCACACGCGTGGTCCTGGTAAAGGGGTTTGGTCCTGAGGGCCTTATTTGGTATACCAACTACAACAGCAGAAAGGGAACGGAGCTTGCAGGTAACCCCTACGCATCCCTTCAGTTTCACTGGGTTGAGCTTGAACGTGTGGTTCGAATAGAGGGTTGTGTTGAAAAAGTAAGTGAGCAAGAAAGCGACGCCTACTTCAACAGCAGACCCCTGGACTCGCGCATAGGCGCCTGGGCAAGTCCTCAAAGCCAGGTCATCCCCTCCAGAACGACCTTAGTCACTCAGGCTGCCAAGTATGCAGCTAAGTTCTTACTGAACCCTCCGCGTCCACCTCATTGGGGGGGATATTTACTGAGACCTGAACGCTGGGAGTTTTGGCAGGGAAGACGCAATAGGTTGCACGATAGGCTGCAATACACCAAAGAGCGTGAGCCTAGCGAGCACTGGATTCGCGAGCGATTGGCACCTTAAAACTCAATAGAAAAGGGTTATCACCGTGCCCCTAGAGACCGGCGATAACCCCACTCTACTTTGACTTCAGTCGAGCTTTATCTCAATGAAACTGCTCTTCCTCAGTTGATCCAGTCAGCGCAGTAATGGATGATTTACCGCCTTGGACAACAGTCGTTACGTCATCAAAATAACCTGTTCCAACCTCTTGCTGATGAGATACAAAGGTGTAGCCTCTATCGCGGGCGGCGAACTCAGGCTCTTGTACTTTCTCAACGTAGGCTGTCATGCCTCGCTGAGCGTAGTCCTGGGCCAAGTCGAACATGTTGTACCACATGGAGTGAATGCCAGCTAATGTAATGAACTGATACTTGTAGCCCATTGCAGCCAACTCACGCTGGAATTTTGCAATCGTTGCATCATCCAAGTTCTTCTTCCAGTTAAAGGATGGTGAGCAGTTATAAGCTAACAATTTGCCTGGGAATTTGCTACGAATTGCTTCAGCAAATTTGCGAGCAAAGTTTAAATCAGGCGTACCTGTCTCGCACCATACCATGTCCGCGTACTCAGCGTAAGCCAAGCCTCTGGAGATCGCTTGATCGATTCCTTTGTGCGTTTTGTAAAAGCCCTCAGGAGTGCGCTCGCCCGTTAAAAAAGGCTTATCACGCTCATCGTAATCAGAGGTCAGCAAGTCCGCTGCCTCGGCGTCTGTTCTGGCCAAAATAATGGTGGGTACGCCCATGACGTCTGCTGCTAAACGAGCTGAAATCAGTTTTTGTACAGCTTCATTCGTTGGCAGTAGCACCTTACCGCCCAAATGTCCGCATTTCTTAGCTGAGGAGAGCTGGTCTTCAAAGTGTACGCCTGCAGCGCCGTTTTTGATGAGTGATTTACACAGCTCAAATGCATTCAATACACCACCAAAACCTGCTTCTGCATCGGCCACGATGGGAGCAAAATAATCAATGTAGCCTGCGTCACCTGGGTTGATGCCCTTGGCCCACTGGATCTCATCTGCTCGCTCAAATGTGTTGTTGATCTTCTCAACCATCTTAGGCACAGAGTCAACGGGATACAACGACTGGTCTGGGTACATGGACGCATAGGTGTTGTTGTCTGCAGCGACTTGCCAACCAGAGAGGTATATAGCCTTAATACCGGCTTTTACCTGTTGCATGGCTTGTCCACCTGTTAAAGCACCTAAGCAATTGACGTATTCATCAATGGTGACCAAATCCCATAACTTTTCAGCTCCGTTTTGAGCAAGTGTGTGCTCCTTGCGGATGCTGCCGCGAAGGCGCACTACGTCCTCTGCTGTGTAGCCCCTTTTGATTCCCTTCCAACGTGGGTTGGTATCCCAATCTTTTTGAATCGCTGCTGCCTCTGCTTTACGTGTACTCATCTTCTAGCTCCCTTAGTATAAAAATTGACTCAAACCTGTTTAGTTCATTTGTCCCCGACTTTGTCGCCCTTTTGGAGGATCTGATGTACACAGTTTATGAGCTATTTTGAACTTATCGGATTTTGTTGCGTCGCAACAATAATTTATTTTTCACAATAAAATCATAAACTTAAATCAATAATTTTGTATTGTGAAACAATCATTTGCTCCGTGATAAATGATTACCCCTAAATAATGCAAGACGTTTTATGTTGCAACGCACCATTTCATAATGCGGGATTTATTGCACTGTGAAAAGCATACCTTAAAAACATCAAAGTTCAAAGTGCAATCTCATAGAGATGACGTTGACGGGTCCCCTTGCAGAGTTGTAAGCGGGGTTGGTGATCTTTTGGAAATCAGCAGATAGGAATAACTCCTTATACAACTTAGCGCTGTAATACGTCTCTAGCACTTGCTCAGGTTTGTACTGCATTTGTCCGTCCCCGATGAACATCGTTTGACCGCCTTGTTGTAGGTAGCGAACCTCGGCATTGGATACTGCGTTTAATGCGAAGGCGAGGCCGTAGGTATCATCTGGCCTATCCCAACCATTCCCCTTGATCGTTGTTCCAAGTGCAAGGGAGCGTCCTACATCTAGCGTATTCGTCTCAGTTTGGTCATTGTTCCAACTCCAACGCGTAAATACACCGACATCGGTTTTAATGGCCTGCTCGGCATTAAAGCCGTATCCAAACATCGTATTCATCTTGCGGGTATTGAATATACTTGGAGCACCGCCGTATTGCTGCGCATACACCATAGCGTCTTGGTACGTCGACATATAAGCATGCTGAACAAACGCTACAGCTCGCAGCGCACCTGGCTGATTGCTCAACTTGTGCTTGTGTGTCACCTCAACTTGGTCGACATAATCCTTGGTCAATGTGTAATCAATATTTAAAATATTAGGGCTCGTTGGCGCTGCCAATCGACCACCCTTGATAATCCAATCATCTTGGTACCACTCGCCAACCAATCCGTATGTAAAACCCTTGGAGTCAGCTGCATATCCGTACGCACCCATCGAGAAAACAGAGAAATTCATAAAGTGAACCCTCGGATCATGACTGTATTCATTCATGTCAAAGAAGTCCAGGGAGCTCACCTTGCCCCAACTGAGGACCAATCGGTTTTTGTCAACGGTACCCCCCAACTGATTAACAGTGCCCTTGGGCACATATTCTTCACCTCCTCCAAGCCCAATCGTTTGACGGATGAAGGCTCGTGCGTTGTAGGTGACGGCTGGTATATAGGACCCCTTTTGTAGCTCCCCGTTTTGAAAACCACCAAGACCCACCAAAGCACCCGAGAACGGCACACCTTCAAAGAGCTCTGGGTTGTAGTAACCCTCAGCACCCCTCCAAAGGCGTGCGCCGAGAAAGGCAGTGGTGCTCATCGTGAAACTGCGGTTATTGTCCCCAGCGGTTCGGTTAAGTAAACTGGTGTTACCAGCTTGAGAATCCGCGGAGGAATAGGGCGAGTAGAAATTATTCTTGCGTTGTTCAATGTAGGTACTCTGCGCGTGCAGACTCCACTCTTCACTTTCATCCCCAGTTGCGCTCAGACCTTGAGCGAAAGCGCTGTCAACAAGGCCCCCACCGAGCAATTGAAGACACAACACGCCCATACAGAAGATGGCTTTCGCTAAGACACTTTGATATAAATTCATTCTCAACATCTGTTTTCCTTTGAGGTTTATGATTAGGATTGATTCTAAATGAGAATGATTATCATTTGATAAATGAATTTGATTTAAATGAATATCCCTCTTTTATTAATTATTTAGTACTCATTAAAGCTTTAAGAAATACCCATGAGTTGCATAAAACTCCCAAACTGGGGATTGGTAAAAACAGAATTTAGGGAGCTCACTCCCCGTTTCGCGAGGGTATAACCTCCCGCACCAGTCTGCATTATTTGAACGCTGTAAAGCATAATGAGGCGGTTCAAATGACTATGTACAGCAACACTCATGGAATTCATATATAGCCTAATCCCCGTAGAGGTGTTTTGGTCCATATTACTCATCGTTCACGGGCTCTTATCCGTCGCCCTTCTTGGAGCGCTCAGTCATCAA
>CAIKNE010000105.1 GCA_903828695.1 uncultured Burkholderiales bacterium
CACTATTTTTATAAACACGGAGAATATCGTGAGCAATAACAAAGGGCAACTCCTTCAAGATCCTTTCCTCAATACCCTGCGAAAGGAGCATGTACCAGTCTCTATTTACCTGGTTAATGGAATCAAACTGCAAGGTCAGATAGAGTCTTTTGACCAATACGTAGTGTTACTGCGCAATACCGTCACGCAAATGGTCTACAAGCACGCCATCTCTACTATTGTCCCCGGTCGGGCTGTTAATTTTGCTTCAATCGAAGGCCTTGGGGACTCTCAAGTGAGCTCAGAGTCTTAAGCTTTGAACCCTGATTGCTTAACTGCTACCCCCATATTCACAGGCGGTTTTATCCAAGCGATTTGTAAAGCCTTTTATACCCCGGTTTACAGCTTTGGCTATACGCTAAATCTTCCTTGGTCCCAACAAACGCGTAACCCACTACTGCGACGCGAGACGTCCCACATCATTTGATCGATCAATTCAACGAACCCCTTGGTGAATTAGAGGCCGCTGTGCACTATGCACAGACGGTCGACGCCCCCTGTATTTTGGTTGGGGTCGATTTTGGAGAATCCAATTTTGATGTCCAACTCGAAGAGTTGGGCCAACTGGCCTTAACCGCAGGCCTCACCCCAGTGGCAAGAATTACTTGTAAGCGTAGGGCGCCAGATCCTGCTCTTTTTGTTGGCTCCGGCAAGGCTCAGGAAATCAAAGAAACAGCTGAAACACTCGGAGCTGTGGAGATATTGTTTGACCAGTCGCTGAGTCCCGCTCAACAACGCAACTTAGAGCGAGCCACTGGATTACCCGTTAACGACAGAACACTTTTGATTCTTGAAATCTTTGGTCAACGCGCGCGTTCACACGAAGGTAAGTTGCAAGTTGAGCTGGCAAAGCTGCAGTATTTGAGCACCCATTTGGTTAGAAGGTGGTCGCATTTAGAGCGCCAACGAGGGGGCATTGGCAACAGAGGGGGGCCGGGGGAGACTCAAATTGAGCTTGATCGACGCATGATCTCTGATTCGATCAAACGCACCAAAGAGCGTTTGGAGCGTGTTAAAAAGCAGAGAAAAGTTCAAAGAAGACAACGCGAAAAACACCAAGTATTCAAAGTCTCAGTGGTTGGCTACACCAACGCAGGTAAATCAACTCTGTTTAACGCTCTTGTAAAAGCAAAGGCTTATGCAGCTGATCAATTATTTGCAACTTTGGATACAACAACACGCCACATGTACCTGGGTGCCAATCCTCAGACGGGCGAAGCTTTGAACGCTTCAATTTCAGATACCGTTGGATTTATCAGGGACTTACCTCACACGTTGGTTGACGCGTTTGAGGCAACACTCCAAGAAGCTGCTCAGGCGGATCTTTTGCTGCACGTCGTAGATGCTTCGCACAAGGATTATTTTGAACAAATTAAAGAGGTTCAAAAAGTGCTCAAGGAGATACATGCAAGCGAAGTTCCGCAGATTCTGGTTTTTAATAAAATTGACGCTTTAGGCCCAGAAAATCAGCCTGTGAAGAGTCAAGATTTATTTGATTGGGAGGGCAAGCCCGTACCCAGAATTTTCATCAGCGCCGCCGCCGGTGAGGGCCTTGGCGCATTGCGCGACCTACTTGCGCAGGCCATCCTAGAGCCCATGGCCTCAGAAATTGCCCTAAGTCAACAAAATGATGGGGTTTTACAAGGTGATTCTGATAATCCCCCCCTGAACCAACCCATAATTTAGGCACAATTGAGCCCAAGACTGAAATTACACACAACCCAGATCCACCATTTCACCCTCTTTTTTACGCTTTTAACGAGCACGACCAAACTCTCAAGATGAACCTTAACCTTAGAACCACGCGAATTCGCGCCTTAATGGGGACCTTTACCAATGCAGTGATGCACGGGTTGAGTGCTCTGAGCTTGCGCATCAGGGGCATGTTTAACTTGAATGATGATCGCTGGGGTAGACCCCAAGACTCTTCAACTCATAATGCAGATCACAACCATGATCACAACTCGAGTGAAGGCTCCAATGACGCGGATGGCCACGATTCCAATCGCCCTGAGCCACCCAAACCAAAACCCACACCAGGGGGACCCCCCGATTTAGATGAGTTGTGGAAAGACTTTAATAAAAAAATCGGCAAACTCTTTGGTCAAAAGGGAAATCAAGACGGATCTGGTCCAGTCGCCTCAGGCGCTGACCCAGGCGGCGCAGGCGGAGGCGGTAACGGATTCTTTCCCACCCTTCAAACGGCTAAGGCAGGTGCTGGCGGCGCAGCAGTGATCGTTTTGTTGATATGGCTTGGCACTGGTTTTTTTATTGTCCAAGAAGGCCAGCAAGCGGTGATTACGCAGTTTGGTGGCTACCATTCAACGGTGGGTGCAGGTATCAACTGGCGCCTACCTTACCCGGTTCAGCGCCACGAGATCGTATACGTGACTCAAATTCGCTCCATAGATATTGGGCGCGACACGGTGATGAAAGCCACTGGACTGCGTGAGTCAGCGATGCTCACCGAGGACGAAAATATTGTTGAAATTAAATTTGCCGTTCAATACCGCTTAACAGACGCAAGGGCCTATCTCTTTGAGAGCAAAAACCCAACCGACGCTGTCTCACAAGCAGCAGAAACAGCGGTCAGAGAAGTAGTCGGCAAAATGCGCATGGACTCCGCTTTATCGGAGGAGAGAGATCAAATCGCACCACGAGTTCGCGCCATTATGCAAAACATTTTGGACAGCTATAAAGTCGGTATTGAAGTGGTAGCCATCAACCTGCAACAAGGCGGCGTCAGACCTCCCGAGCAAGTTCAAGCTGCGTTTGATGATGTATTAAAAGCCGGACAAGAGCGTGAGCGCGCCAAAAACGAAGCCGAGGCCTACGCGAACGACGTTGTGCCGCGTGCGGTTGGATCCGCCTCCCGCCTCAAGCAAGAAGCTGACGCCTACAAAGCGCGTATCGTTGCACAGGCTGAGGGCGATGCCCAGCGTTTTAAGTCACTTTTGAGTGAATATCAAAAAGCGCCCCAAGTCACGCGTGACCGTCTGTATATCGATACCATGCAACAAATCTATAGCAATGTCACCAAGGTCATGATTGATGCCCGCCAAGGATCCAATCTGCTTTACTTGCCCTTGGACAAGATTTTGCAAATGACGGGTCAGTCTACAAGTTCAAACACTGGGGCTTCCGGTAATTCCAATACAAACTCTCAAACTAGCTCAGGACAAAACGGGGGGGGCGCGAGTGGCTCCGGTGACTCCTCTGATAACGGGGGCTCCGCACAAAGTTCCGCTGATCTGCGCGCCCGAGAGTCCCGCGGACGTGAGCGCGATGTTCGATAAAAAAGAGACAGAGAATAAAAAAATGAACAAAATTGGTTTCTACATATCTACTTCGATTTTGGCGTTAGCCATTCTTAGCTCCACTGTCTTTGTCGTCGATCAACGCCAGTTTGGTGTGGTCTATTCACTGGGACAGATTAAACGCGTGATCATCGACCCGGGTCTGAATTTTAAATTTCCACCCCCCTTTGAGAACGTCAAATTCATTGATAAACGACTCCTTACCTTGGACAGTCAAGATACTGAGCCTATGCTCACCGCGGAGAAGCAGCGCATGGTGATCGATTGGTATGTGCGTTGGCGTATCACTGAGCCCTCACAGTACATCCGTAATGTGGGCTTGGATGAGGCCGCTGGCGCTCAACAACTTGCCCGCGTGGTTCGCAATGCGTTCCAAGAAGAAATTAACAAAAGAACTGTGAATGAACTACTCTCTACCAAACGTGAAGGGCTCATGACCGATGTCAAGCGAGAAGTGTTGGAGAAGGTCAAAGGAGACAAGCCCTGGGGAATTGATGTGGTGGACGTGCGTATCAACAGGGCCGATTATGTGGACGCGATTACAGAGTCTGTCTACAGAAGAATGGAGGCAGAGCGTAAGCGCGTTGCCAACGAGCTGCGCTCTACGGGAGCCGCTGAGGGGGAGAAAATTCGTGCAGACGCGGACCGTCAACGCGAGGTCACAGTTGCAAATGCCTACAGAGAGGCCCAAAAAATCAAAGGCGAGGGTGACGCAGAGGCCGCCAAGATCTACGCTGACTCGTTTGGTCGAGACCCATCCTTTGCTCAGTTTTACCGAAGTCTTGAGGCTTACAAATCTACGTTTAGCAAAAAATCAGACTTAATGGTCCTTGATCCAAGCAGTGACTTCTTCAAAGCTATGCGCGGTAGTGGATCGGGTGGAGCGCCCATGAGCGCAGGCGCTCCAACCAAACGCTAAAACAGACCATGCCCCATCCGCCAGGCTTGCAAAGCCTCATTTTGAGACTCCAGACACCCTGAACATGGAATCACACACCCTTTGGTTTGCTTTGGCGCTTGTCCTCATCATTGAGGGCCTGCTGCCATTTGCATCCCCATCCCAATGGAGAAAAATGTTTCTTCAGATTTTGCAGTTAAAAGATGAGCAAATTCGCTTCTTTGGACTGTGTTGCGTGCTAGGGGGGGTATTTGTTTTGTGGATTTTGAGCTAAAAGCCTGCAAATCTATCTCTCCAAGGCCTGGAAGATCTGTAGAATTACGTTTTTAACAGCACCCCCTACCTTTTGCTTATGTCCGCTTGGGTCCTGCCGGATCATATTGCCGATGTGCTTCCCTCTGAGGCACGGCACATCGAAGAACTTAGACGTCTTTGTTTAGACTCAGCCCGCTCCTTTGGGTATGAGTTGATCATGCCGCCTATGCTTGAACACTTAGAGTCGCTTTTGTCCGGTTCAGGGGAGTCCTTGGATCTGCAAACCTTCAAGCTCATCGATCAACTATCGGGACGCAATTTAGGCATTCGTGCTGATACCACGACCCAAGTCGCAAGGATTGATGCACACCTCTTGAACCGCCCCGGGGTGACACGGCTTTGTTACTGCGGGCCGGTGTTGCATACCCGTCCAAGTAAACCTTTTGCGACCCGTGAGCCACTGCAGATGGGGGCTGAGATCTACGGCCACGCTGGACTTGAAGCGGATTTAGAGGTGATTGAGTTGGCCATGAGTTGTCTTGCCCACTCTACACTTGGACCAACAGGCAAATCACTCGAGTTTCAAATTGATTTGGGAGATGCCCGAATTCTCCCAGCACTCTTGAAAGACTTGGCACTGAGCGGCGAGCTTCTCCACCAACTCCACACCTGCATCGCAGGCAAGGATACTTCTGGTTTAAAGGATGTTTGTAAAACACTGCCCCAAGCTAACGCAACAGCCCTGATAGCCCTGTTGGAGCTTTACGGTGGGGACGAGGTATTAACGCGTGGTGCCCAGGTTTTGAAGGACTGGCCCTTGGCGCTCAAGGCCTTAGAACAAATGGCTTGGTTGAAGACACGCCTGAATGTCCCAGTTGTATTTGATTTGGCTGATGTGCGTGGGTACAGTTATTACACCGGTATTCGGTTCTCGGTTTATACCCCAGGACTCTCAGACGCCTTGATCCGAGGTGGTCGATACGATGAAGTCGGCGCCGCTTTTGGACGACTCAGGCCTGCAGTCGGGTTTAGTCTAGATCTAAAGGACTGGGTTCAACTTCTTGCAAGGCCCAGTGCTCGTGTGGCCATCAAGGCACCTTGGCTAGAGGACCATCAGTTAAATGAGATGATCCGCGAGCTCAGGACGCAAGGGGAGACTGTGCTGCGCGTGCTACCGGGTCAAAACACCGATGGCGACGAGTTTGTGTATGACCGTGAATTGGTCCTACAAAAAGGTAGTTGGAGTGTTCAAACCATAAGTGCTCCTGCCACTTAACTCCAGCCAAATCCAATTCAATATAAACCTTTTCTTGCTTACCCTAGCTTGATTTTATTTTTAATCTCTAACACTTGTATTTTTTTATGAATCCAATACGTGGTCGCAATGTAGTCGTAGTCGGTACCCAGTGGGGAGATGAGGGAAAAGGAAAACTAGTCGATTGGCTGACCGAGTCATCCCAGGGCGTAGTTCGCTTTCAGGGAGGACATAACGCAGGCCATACACTGGTGATCAACGGCGTTAAAACTGCACTTCATTTGATCCCAAGCGGGATCATGCGTGCTGGGGTGAAGTGCTACATTGGAAACGGAGTCGTGCTCTCCATGGGGAAGCTCTTAGAGGAGATTCGCGGACTAGAGAGCGCAGGTGTTGAGGTGCGCTCAAGGCTTCGGATCAGCGAAGCATGTCCCCTTATCCTGTCTTACCATGTGGCCTTGGATGTGGCGCGCGAAGCTGCCATTGAACAAACGGGTAACGCAAAAATTGGAACTACGGGTCGTGGTATTGGCCCAGCCTATGAGGACAAGATTGCCAGACGGGCACTGCGCGTTCAGGATTTAAAAAATCCTGCCAAGTTTGCAGAAAAGCTCAAAAGTAATCTTGAGCTGCACAACCATGTGTTAAAGAACTTTCTTCACGCACCAGAGGTCGATTTCGATCAAGTGTTAAAAGAAGCCCTTGAGCATGCCGAGCAAGTTCTCCCGATGGCTGCTGATGTCTCAAGAGAGCTCAATGATGCCAACTTAAACGGCGCCAATTTGCTCTTTGAAGGCGCTCAGGGCACTCTGTTAGATGTTGACCACGGCACGTATCCCTTCGTCACGTCCAGCAACTGTGTGGCGGGCAACGCTGCTGCGGGGGCGGGCGTTGGACCAGGCCTGTTGCACTACATCCTAGGCATCACCAAAGCATACTGTACGCGTGTTGGAGGGGGTCCTTTCCCAACCGAGCTTGACTGGGAGACACCGGGCACCGTGGGCTATCACCTCTCTACGGTCGGTGCAGAGCGCGGGGTGACGACTGGGCGCGCAAGGCGTTGCGGGTGGTTTGATGCGGCGCTGCTCAAGCGAAGCGCCCAAGTCAACGGCTTAACAGGTCTATGCATCACTAAACTTGATGTCTTGGATGGGCTCGAATTCTTAGAGCTGTGCACGGGTTATGAATTGGACGGTGAGCACATTGATATATTGCCTATGGGGGCAGATGAGATCTCAAAATGCAAGCCCATTTACGAACGTATGCAGGGATGGTCGCAGTCCACAGTTGGCGTGACCAACTATGATCATCTCCCCATCGAGGCTAGGCTTTACCTGCAACGCATCGAACAAGTCACCGGTGTACCAATTCATTTGGTCTCCACCAGCCCCGACCGCGATCACACCATCATGATTCATCATCCTTTCCTAGGTTGATCCGGTGTTGTCTCCTTTTTGTTTAATTTTGTTTAATTTTGTTTTGTTTTTGCTTGAAGGTCCCCTATGTTGACTGAAGACGGTAAACACCTTTACGTGTCCTACGACGAATATCATAATTTGATGGAGAAACTTGCCATCAAAATACATCAATCTAATTGGGAATTTGACACGATCTTGTGTTTAGCTAGGGGGGGTATGAGACCCGGGGACATTTTGTCACGCATCTTTGATAAACCCCTTGCCATCATGTCCACCAGCTCTTACAGAGCGGGTGCCGGGACTGTTCAGGGGCATTTGGATATTGCTCGCTACATCACAACGCCTCAAGGTGAGATTGCAGGTAAGGTTCTATTGGTAGACGATCTGGCCGACTCAGGACTCACGCTCAATGCCGTGATCAATCAGCTCAAAACAAATTACAAACCCATCACAGAACTTAGAAGCGCAGTGATATGGACTAAAAGTATTTCCACTTTCACGCCCGACTACTCGGTTGAGTACTTACCGACGAACCCCTGGATTCATCAGCCTTTTGAGAGCTATGACTCAATGAGCGCACAACAATTAGCAGAAAAGTGGAAAATCTGAGTCCCCCGGTTTGTGATTTGATTTAACTCGGTGAAATGCCATGGTCACAAACACCAAACTTATTCATCATCACTACTCGCCCCCGAAGGGCTTCAAAGCCCCACAAGAGCCTACCTACCAAGCTTCTACGGTTATATTCCCAAGTGTGAGCGCTATGCGCTCTACAGAGTGGAAAAACAAATCGGGCTATACCTACGGTCTTCACGGCACCCCCACTACGTTCACTCTTGAGGAGCGCTTAGCCAGTATTGAAGGGGCTTTGCACTGCCAACTCGTACCCAGTGGACTGGCAGCGATTGCGCTGGTGAACCTCTCACTCCTTAAGTCAGGGGACGAGGTGCTCTTACCCTCCAATGCCTACGGCCCGAGCACTGCGCTTGCGCAAGGGGAGCTTGCGCGTTACGGTATATCCCACAAGGTCTACGATCCCCTGTCGTTGAATGACTTGGCTCAAAAAATCTCCCCTCAAACACGCCTCGTTTGGCTGGAGGCCCCAGGCTCTGTGACGATGGAGTTTCCAGATCTTTTGGCACTCGCAGCGTTGTGCAAAGAAAGGGGCGTCACAAGTGCTTTGGATAACACTTGGGGTGCTGGGATCGCCTTCAATGCGTTTGATCTGAACGGCAAAGGCCTGGGGGTTGATCTCACTATCCAAGCCTTAACCAAATACGCCAGTGGTGGAGGGGACGTTTTAATGGGGTGCATTTGCACCCGCAACCCAGCGCTGGATGATCACATCAAGCTCACTCACATGCGCCTAGGTCTGGGTGTGGGCGCAGCGGACGTACAGGCTGTGCTTCGATCTTTACCCAGCATGGCTTTGAGATACAAAGCGCAGGACGCAAGCGCTAGATTTCTGGCTAACGCGTTGACAACGCAGTCTGTGGTTGCGCAGGTTTTGCATCCCAGTCTAAAGGCTTGTCCCGGACACGAACACTGGCAAGCGTGCTGCGTCCGTTCTAAGCTTAAAGCGAACGGCCATGAAGAGGGCGGCTATGAAGAGGGCGGCTATGAAGAGGCTGGCTATGCAGGGGGCGGCTTTGAGGGAAACGCTGCCAGTATATTCAGCGTCATCTTTAAACCCGAATTCAGTCAAGCGCAGGTAGATAAGTTTTGTGAAAGCCTGCAGTATTTCAAAATTGGTTACAGTTGGGGAGGCCCTATGAGCTTGGTCGTGCCTTACGATTTAGAAACTATCAGACCCCAACACTCCCAACACACAGGCTTAGCAAGGGGGCGTTTAGTTCGACTTTGCATTGGGCTGGAAGATTGCGCTGATCTGTTGGTTGACCTAAAGCGGAGCATTCAAACTGCGTTTCATTGAGCCTCAGCCTTAACGCGACATTAAAAGCTCTTGCGCTGCGATCTTGAACTCGGGCTCAGAGTAGCGCTTAATCTGGCAGGCCTTTGCACTGGTAAATTGCTCAAAATTTCGAGCTATAGATCCACTATAAGCAGGATCGTAGTGTAAGCTCAAAAGCTCTTGTACCACCTTAGGTGTCTCTTGTGCTTGAATCCAATCCTCCCACCTAGAAATCACCTCTTTACCCAGAAGTGGCACCAAGGCCTGAAGTCTTTGCGTAAAAAGTTCACCATCCTCTACGAAGAATTTGTACTCATCTAAGAGCAGTTTCACACGCTCGCCAAGGGGCAGTTGTAGATCAACGCAGGGGCTCGAGCGCATCTTTTTAATCAAAGACTCGGGCACGTTCAGGTTTCCGATTTTGCGACTCTCGGACTCTACATAAATAATTTTGCTTGAATCAAACTGGTTCAATGCAAACCAAAGACTCGTCTCGAAAGCCTTTTGTGAGGGCTGTTGGGTGCCAGGGATTTTGCCCAATACGGAGCTGCGGTGAGAGGCAATTTGCTCTAAATCTAGAACCTGAGCCCCTTGCTCTTTAAGCTTGTGAAGCAAAAGGGTTTTACCAGAACCCGTTGGACCACAGACAACATGAAAATTTAGATTTTGAAGGCTGAGCGGAATATCCGCGATGATCGCAGTTCTAAAAGCTTTATAGCCACCCTCTAGGAGGTGAACCCTAAAGCCAATGGCGCCCAAAATGGTTGCAAGCGAGCCACTGCGTTTACCGCCTCTCCAGCAATACAGCAAAGGCTGCCAGTCTCGGGGAAGCTCTAGTACACGCTCTTCTATGTGGCGAGCAATATTGGCCGCAACCAGGCCCGCCCCCTTTTTTTGAGCCTCAAAACTATTCACCTGTTTGTACATCGTCCCAATCAAAGCGCGCTCCTCGTCGTTCAAGACTGGCCAGTTCACAGCGCCGGGTATGCGGTCGTGCGCAAATTCGCTAGGGCTGCGGGCATCGATGATTTGAGAAATTTTCTCTATGATCGCGTGTTGCGGATTACTTTTGTTGCTCGTGGGTTCGCTCAATGCAACTGCTTTGCTTGTTGATTTAAGGTGCGTTAGGGCGGCTTCAACGCTGATGGGGTGGACACTCAATTGGGGTAACTCTTATACAGGAGGTAATTATGTTTATTTGTTCGCCGTATTTCACACACGGTATTTCACTCAAAGCAATTTTTTCAGCTCTGGCCAGATGTTAGCCAGTATTGTAGGGTGTGCAACAGCCAAAGGGTGGAGTTGATCGGTCTGAAATAGTGCGCTCGCATTGGGCGCATCTGCAACGCCCTTCAACATAAAAGGGACTAAGGGGACTTTATATTTTTTAGAGACTTGCGCGTACATCTGGGTTAGATCCATATTGAGAGCTGCGCCGTAATTGGCAGGAACCAAGTTTCCAACAATGAGTACCTTTGACCTGTTGGTCTGAGCCGCATTGATCATCCAGGCCAAGTTTTCCTTGCTGGTCTGAATCGGAATGCCCCTTAGCGCATCATTGGATCCAAGCTCTATGATCACGACTACGGGGTGATACTTGCTAAGTAAGATAGGCAGCCTAGACCTGCCCCCCGATGTGGTGTCCCCGCTGATGCTTGCATTGATAATATTGAAGTGATTTGATTTATTCAAGTTTGCTTGCAGTAAACTCACCCAACCCGTCCCGCGCTCCAAGCCGTACTCAGCGCTTAATGAATCCCCGAGCACAACAATGCGGGGGTTATCGCTTGGTTCAGGAGGGGTTTGTGGCTCAGCAGCAAACGAGCCCATAGCCAAGAAGAGTTGCACAAGCAGCCAGAAGAAAAAGGCTGAGTATCGCGTTGAGATCTGAATTGGGTTTAATCTAACAAAGAGCATGTACAAAGTGCTTGGAATGAATTTATATGGTTGAATATCTCTTACAAGTTTCCCGCATCTCAAAGAGTGTGCACGATGCAAGTGGCGAGTTATCCATCTTGAATGATATCTCCTTCTCAGTGTCTGCCGGTGAGACTGTCTCGATTGTCGGTGCGTCCGGGTCAGGCAAAAGCACACTGCTCTCGATTATGGCCGGTCTAGACGTCCCCAGTAGCGGTGAGGTCTTCGTGGGCGGCACCAACATCTGCAAATTAGAGGAAGACGCAAGGGCCTTGGTCAGAGCGACCTACATTGGGTTCGTGTTTCAAAATTTCCAATTGATTGATCACCTCACGGCTTTGGAAAATGTCATGTTGCCTTTGGAGCTCTTAGGTGGACCTGGGGCTTCACAAGCCCGCACCCGAGCCAGCGAGATGCTAGGTCGAGTCGGGCTTTCACAAAGGCTTAATCATTACCCTCGGTTTTTGAGTGGAGGCGAGCAACAACGCGTTGCTTTAGCCCGGGCATTTGTTGTGCGTCCCAAAATACTCATGGCAGACGAGCCAACAGGGAGTCTGGACCACGCCACTGGCGCTTTGATCATGAATCTTATATTTGAGATGAACAAAGAATTTCAAACCGCCTTAGTCCTTGTGACGCACGATGCTGCCCTTGCGGCGCGGTGCTCAAGAGGTCTCACCATAGAAGCAGGTCAGTTAAAAGACCAGCGCTAGGGAGTGGTTTCTAACCCCCTCTTAATCACGTGTCCATTGATCCTCACATTACATCAATGTCGAAAATATACCCACAACACAATATGTCCTGTCCCTGCGGGGGGACGCTTAGCATTGCTAAGGGCACCAAAGCTCAAGCTCTAACTTACGCCAATTGTTGCGCACGGTTTATTGAGGACGGAGCGTGCGCTCCCGATGCAAGTCTTTTGATGCGCTCCAGATATAGCGCATATGTATTGGAGCGTTCTGATTATTTGCTCGCAACCTGGGAATCCACCAGTAGACCCCAAAGTCTTGAATTTGAGAAGAACACAAAGTGGTTGGGGTTGGAGATTAAAAGTTTTAAGTTGACGACTGATGACAGCGCGGATGTAGAGTTTGTTGCCCGCTACAGGGTTTCTGGCAAGGGGCACAGGCTTCATGAGAGAAGTCACTTTGTGTTGTCAAACAAAGGGTGGCTGTACAAATCAGGGGATATGTTAGAGTGATGGTTAGGCTGATGGTTAGGCTGATGGTTGAACTACAGCGAGTGAGCCAAAATATACTCAACCTGCTCAGCACCTCTCTTCACCCCTGATAGAGTATGGGGTTCAATCACGTGCTTGGTTTATAGGCAACACGATTTTGAAGCAACTTCCCTCATTGATCACAGAGGTCACCGATATTTCTCCTGCGTGGCGTTGAATAATACCGTGAGAGACGGATAAACCAAGTCCAGTTCCGACGCCCACTTTTTTGGTTGTAAAAAAAGGATCGAATATCTTGCTGATATGCTCTGAACTAATTCCCATCCCTTTATCGCAAACTTCGATAACCACAAACTGATCCTTGCTTTGGTCATCTTTGACAGTGTTTCCTGAAAGAGTGTTCTGAGTGTAAGTCTTAATAGTGATAAGACCTCTCGTATCAGGGCGGGTGGCCTGCGCGGCGTTCACTATCAAATTGAGTATGACCTGATTAATCTGAGAGGGGATGCAATCAATGCTTGGGATTTCACCCAACTGAAGATCTACATTGGCCCTGTATTTGACCTCATTGTTGACGATATTGAGAGTGGACCTAATGGCTTTGTGCAAGTCACACTTCTCCCACATTTTGTCTGCATCAGCGTGAGAGAAATCCTTCAAATCTTGAATGATGGTTTTAACCCGGCTGATACCCTCTTGTGTCTCTTGCATCAAAAAAGTGGAGTCTCCTAAAATAAAATCAAAATTGACCTTATTCTTTATCTCATGAATATCATCGAAATTTGGGACACATATTTCGCCTATTCGTTGAGCGTCTTGTTCTGATTTCGTATTCAGTAGATGCTGGGCCAACGCTGCTTGTGCGTTCTCGATTTCCTCTTCCTTTGATTTATAAAGGTCAAGGACATTTTTTATATAGTCAAAGTACTTATTCATCGTAGTTATGTTAGATGCTACATAACCAATAGGATTATTGATCTCATGCGCCACTCCGGCTGAGAGTTGACCAAGCGCCGCTAATTTCTCAGACTGCGTTAATCGATTAGCAAACTCCAGCTTTTCTTTATTTGCCGATTCAGCCTCACGGTTTCTGCGCTGAAGCACAATATTGAGTCGCCTAGATCTTGCGAGCATGAGAATGGATGTCGTTGAGAAAAGGATAATCAATACCGTCAAAGCACCCCCAAAGGATAGGTATGTTGACTTGTTGTCCTGGTAGCCGGCAAATGCATCCGACTCCTTTATACCCACCAATACAATGAGAGGTTGGTCTGCGATTTGTTCGAACGCATAGATTCTTTTGACACCGTCAAATATTTGGTCTGTCGTCTCAAAGCCTTGCGGGTTATTCAAGATGTTGTCAGTCAATTTAATTTGGGGCACGGATCCGTCATAGACCGATAATTTCCCGGTTTTAATCGTTCTGACAAAGCCGTCTCTATCCAGTAATGCGATGAAGCCATCGCTGCCTAAATCTATCTTTTTATAGAAATTTAGAAAGTATGTTGGATCAAAAGATACGACAGCCACCCCGTTGAAAGTACCGTCAGCTTTGTTAATTCTGCGCGTCAACTGAATTGACCAACGCTTACTAACCCTGCCCAATACAGGCTTACTGACAAACAAGTGATAAGGGTATATCTCTTTGTGAATCTTAAAGTGCTCTCGGTCAGAGAGATCAATCTTGTTCTTAGACTGAGTGTTCGTAAACGTGTACAAGCCGTCCTTGTCGATCACACCGACTTGATTGAAATACTTCATGTCTAAAACGCCATTTTTAAAATAGTCGTTCAGCGTTTTAAAGTCAACAGCAGAGCGTTGCTCGTAGTTAAATTTAATGATCCTCAGCAACTCGTCTGAAATGGTGATGGAGGACTCGGTGTGCTCCTTAAAGCTTCTAACGATATTTTGAAGCTCCGACCTGGAGGATTCATTGATTAGCTTGTGGTCGACTTCTAGTTTGAAATAGATGAATAGCCAAATGAGAACAATCAATACGAGCCCTACACAACTCAATATAGTGATAGTGACATTTCTTTTGACATAAATGAAGAAATACCCCATCCACGCATTAAGGCGTGGGGACAGTTTTAGGGCGGGTGCGAACTGCAAGGAACTGTGTTTTGGGTCAATCATCAATAAATCATCCGCCAAGTCATTTATGGATTGAGGCTTTGAACCGTCAGCAAAGCGTAAGCTCTGACTAACGGTGTCTGTTTTTTAAAGCCCGCTCTACCTCTCTCTTACCCTCTCGGTCTTTAATGGTATCCCTTTTATCATGCTCAGCCTTGCCTTTTGCCAAAGCTATCTCGCATTTCACGCGCCCATTTTTCCAGTGCAAATTCACCGGCACCAGGGTATACCCCTTTTGCTCCACCTTACCAATGAGTCGCCTGATCTCATCTTTGTGCATTAAAAGCTTCTTCGTTCTAGCGGCCTCGGGGTTGACGTGAGTGGAGGCTGTTTTTAAAGGGTTAATCAAACACCCAATCAAGTAAAGCTCTCCAGAGCGCACGACCACATAACCGTCGGTCAGTTGAACTTTGCCCTCTCTCACCGCCTTGATCTCCCAACCCTGAAGGACCATGCCAGCTTCAAACCGCTCCTCAAAGAAGTAGTTAAATTGGGCCTTTTTATTTTCGGCAATTCGGGCGGGTAGGGGTTTTTTAGGGGTTGCCATAGCTCTCGTTCAGTATCCCACAAAGGATATCTACAATCAGGGGGTCGCTTTTGGCGAACCTTCTATTGTATGAAAACTATTCACAAGTCTGTCATGATTTGGTTCAGCGCCCAAGAAATGTATTCTTTGGTCGCAGATGTGCCCAAATACCCTGAATTTCTTCCCTGGTGCGACTCTGGTCAGATTGTCTCGACCCAGGAGGACGGCGTGACGGCAAAAATTGGAATGTCACTTGGCGGCTTTAAAAAAGCCTTTACAACCCGAAACAGACAAATTGAGGGGCAACAAATCAAGGTGGAGTTGGTGGACGGCCCATTCAAGCAGCTGGATGGACTGTGGAACTTCGTCCCACTAGGGCAGGAGAGAGCGTGCAGGGTTGAATTAACCCTCAATTACGCGTTTGAGGGGATATTTGGTAGTTTAGTGGGGCCTATCTTCGATAAGATTGCAGACTCACTGGTTGATTCCTTTGTCAGTAGAGCTGAGAAAGTCTACAAATAGAAAGTCTGTTTATTTCAGTAGCTGTGATTAAAGTACTCGTTTACCATTCCCCGTCCCATCGCCTAGTCCTTGAAGAGGAGTTGGAGCTTCCCCCTGGATCCACCCTCAAGGATGCGTTACAAGCCTTAAAGGTCTTGGATTCAAGCCTTTTTTGGGATCCAGAGTCCAAGCACGGGGAATTAGATACCCTAAAAGGGGGGTTCGCATCCTCAATCTGGTCAAAACCTGCACCGTTGAACCAATCCCTTCGGGATCAAGACCGAATCGAGATAGTTCGCCCAATCAAAGTCGATCCCAAAGTGGCTAGGCGTGAGAGGTTTAAAAAACAAGGGACCAAAGGTGCCGGTCTTTTTGCCAAACAAAGGCCGGGAGCCAAGGCTGGGTATTAACTTTTAGGCCATTTTTTACTGAAAAAAACCCCGCGAATCGCTACAATCGGTAATTTGGAGCAAACTTAAATGCGTCTTCTCGGCAATGCACTCACCTTTGATGATGTTCTTTTAGTGCCAGCTTACTCAGAAGTATTGCCTAAAGACACGTCACTTAAGACCCAATTTTCCAGGAACATCGCTCTCAACTTACCCTTGGTGTCCGCGGCCATGGATACAGTCACTGAGGCCAGACTCGCAATCGCCATTGCGCAAGAGGGCGGAATAGGCGTCATCCACAAAAACTTAACCCCCGAGCAACAAGCCTCTGAGGTCTCAAGGGTTAAGCGCTACGAAAGCGGCGTGTTAAGAGATCCCGTGATTATTACGCCCAACCACACTGTACGTGAGGTCATGGCACTGTCTGATCAGCTGAGCATTTCGGGTTTTCCGGTGTGCGAAAACGGCAAAGTGGTTGGCATAGTGACGGGGCGAGATCTTCGCTTTGAAACCCGTTTTGACGTGAAGGTGAGCGAAATCATGACGCCAAGGGAAAAACTAATCACAGTTCCCGAGTCCGCAACTGCTGAGCAGGCCAAAGCACTACTGAATAAACACAAACTAGAGCGCTTATTGGTCATTAACGATGCGTTCGAACTTAAAGGGCTGATCACTGTCAAAGACATCACCAAACAAACTAGTTTCCCCAACGCAGCAAGGGACGTTGCAGGTCGCTTAAGAGTTGCTGCAGCTGTAGGTGTCGGGGATGGGACTGAGGAGCGTGTCGAGCACCTGGTGAATGCCGGAGTTGATGCGATCGTTGTAGACACCGCTCACGGACACAGTAAAGGCGTAATCGAGCGCGTGCGCTGGATCAAGGACAAATACCCTCAGATTGATGTGATTGGCGGCAATATCGCAACGGGCGCGGCCGCGCTCGCGCTAGCCGAGGTCGGCGCAGACGCAGTCAAAGTAGGCATTGGCCCAGGATCTATTTGTACGACCCGAATCGTAGCCGGGGTAGGTGTACCTCAAATCACAGCCATTGACAACGTTGCTCAGGCTTTAAGGGGCACCGGTGTACCTTTGATCGCTGACGGTGGAGTCCGCTTTAGTGGCGACTTGGCAAAAGCTATTGCTGCAGGCGCCTCCAGCGTGATGATGGGGGGGATGTTCGCAGGTACGGAGGAGGCACCTGGTGAGGTTATCCTTTACCAGGGCCGCAGCTACAAAAGCTACAGGGGAATGGGGAGCATTGGTGCTATGCAACAGGGCAGCGCTGACAGGTATTTCCAAGAATCCTCGACAGGCAACCCCAATGCCGATAAATTAGTACCCGAAGGCATAGAAGGACGCGTCCCCTACAAAGGCTCGATGGTTAGCATCGCTTATCAGCTCGCGGGTGGACTGCGCGCGTCCATGGGTTACTGTGGTTGTGCGTCCCTTTTGGAGTTGAGTACCAAGGCTGAATTTGTCCAAATTACAGCAGCGGGCATGCGCGAGAGTCACGTACACGACGTTCAAATCACCAAAGAAGCACCTAATTACAGGGCTGATTAAACCGAACGAGGGCAGGGATATAACGCCTCTCATCCGTTGATGAGTGTCCAGCTATATCCCTTTCTCAATGCTAATCTCTTTATTGATCCATCACTAGAATATTCAATGCAACACGACAAAATACTGATCTTAGATTTTGGTTCACAAGTCACGCAGCTCATTGCCCGTCGCGTACGTGAGTCTCACGTGTACAGTGAGGTGCATTCCTGTGATGTGAGTGATGAGTGGATTCAAGAGTTTGCAGCGGACGGTAAATTAAAAGGAATTATTTTGTCGGGCTCACACGCAAGCGTGTATGAAGACAGTACCGACCAAGCACCAGAGATCGTCTTCAAACTCGGCGTGCCAGTGCTGGGTATTTGCTACGGTATGCAAACCATGGCCAACCAACTGGGTGGACGAGTTGAGAGTGGACACACGAGAGAGTTTGGATATGCGGAGGTTAGGGCGCACGGTCACACTGAGCTCTTTAAAGATATACAAGACTTTGCGACCCCTCAAGGTCACGGTATGCTCAAGGTTTGGATGAGTCACGGCGATAAGGTGACCGAATTGCCACCCGGGTTTAAAGTGATGGCCAGTACACCGGGTTGTCCCATCGCTGGGATGGCAGATGAATCAAGGCGTTTTTACGCAGTCCAGTTTCACCCCGAAGTTACCCACACAGCTCAAGGTGGCGCGATTTTAGAGCGCTTTGCACTTGGGATTTGCCAAGCCAAAGCTGACTGGGTGATGGGCAACTACATAGCCGAGGCCGTTGAGAGGATCAAAGCGCAGGTGGGTAGCGAGCGAGTCATTCTGGGATTATCAGGGGGTGTAGACTCCTCCGTAGCTGCAGCCCTCATCCACCGCGCGATTGGGGACCAATTAACCTGTGTTTTTGTGGACCACGGCCTTCTTCGCTTGAATGAAGGTGATATGGTGATGAACATGTTTGAGGGGCAACTGCACGCAAAGGTGATTCGCGTGGACGCCGTTGAGCGGTTCATGGGTGAATTAGACGGGGTCAGTGATCCTGAGCAAAAAAGAAAAATTATTGGTCGCGAATTTGTCGAGGTTTTTAAAGCGCAGGCAACTCTTCTCAAGCAAGATGAGAAAGATCACCCAGGCGTGACCTTCCTTGCACAAGGGACCATTTATCCTGACGTGATTGAAAGTGGTGGGGGCAAGAGTAAAAAAGCTGTAACCATCAAAAGTCATCATAACGTGGGCGGCTTGCCCGAACAACTTGGCTTAAAGCTGCTTGAGCCCCTTAGAGACTTATTTAAGGACGAAGTTCGGGAACTAGGCGTTCAGCTTGGACTGCCCGTGGATATGGTCTACAGACACCCATTCCCCGGTCCAGGACTTGGCGTACGAATTTTAGGAGCTGTCAAAAGGGAATACGCTGACTTATTGCGCCGTGCAGATGCAATATTTATCGAAGAATTACATAACTTCAAGGACAGCGCCTGCGGGAAGAGTTGGTATGAATTAACAAGTCAAGCCTTTGTAGTCTTCCTTCCCGTCAAGAGCGTTGGTGTGATGGGGGATGGCCGAACCTATGAGTACGTAGTGGCGTTAAGGGCTGTCCAAACCCATGACTTTATGACGGCTGATTGGGCAGAGCTACCCTACGCGTTACTCAAAAAAGTCTCCAGCAGGATCATCAATGAAGTAAGGGGTATCAATAGAGTCACCTACGACGTATCCAGCAAACCTCCTGCAACCATTGAGTGGGAATAATTCATGATTGTCTCGCACCATCCAACGACATCCTTCTATGTGATTGAATCTCTTAATAAATCGATGAGTTGTTATTCATATCGTGCAACACCAATTGATGAAAACCTGTCGTATTTTTCGGTTTAA
>CAIKNE010000106.1 GCA_903828695.1 uncultured Burkholderiales bacterium
AACCGTATGCCACGGCAAAAGTGTCGGAGTCTTGGATGCTGGAGCTAGTCCCAGACGTACTGCTGAAATCAGGGATGGGTAATGGACATATTGCAGAAATCCAGAGAGCAGAATGAATATTGCAACAAGTGCGATAACCGTGTTACGGAGAATTTTCAGCAGTTTTTTCATAGGAGAAGGGTATTCCTGGAGGCATGAGGCCGCCACCTTTGCTAGTTAAAGTGTTAGGTTCTTTATAAATTAATTGAGCCTAAAGCAATTTCATCATAGATACTTGGTCTATGAAAGCAATCCTTGTAACGACCCCCGGTGGGATCTCGGCACTGGAGTATGGCGAAATTCCAGATCCAAAAAATGAAGATGACCAAGTATTAGTAAGAGTTAGATCAGCAAATATAAACCCTACAGATATTGCCGCTCGTGATGGCCATGTCAGAGGAGACGCTAAGCCGCCATATGTATTGGGTTGGGATTTTGCAGGGGATATTGTTGAAGTTGGAAATAGCGTAGATAAATTCTTAGTCGGTGACAGAGTTGCCGGGATGATTCCCTGGTATGACGTCGCAGGCAGAGTTGGTGCGTACTCAACATATATTGCTGTTCCTACTGATTGGATTGTAAAGATATCAAAAGTTTTGGATTATGACGTTGCAGCAACAATTCCCCTCAATGGCCTTACTGCATATCAATCTTTGGAGCTATTAAATTTAAATGAAGGTGAAAATATTCTTATTACCGGTGCAAGTGGGTCAGTAGGAGGGTTCGCTGTTGAACTTGCAAAACAACAAGGGCTTGTTGTTTCAGCCATTGCATCTGAAGGTGATGAGGAGTGGGTAAATGCTTTAGGCGCAGCAGTAGTTTACTCAGGCAGAATGATTCAACCAGAATTTAAGCAATTTAGATATGTTTTTGATGCAGCGCCAATTGGAGATCCTCTATTTGATGTTCTAGATGATGGTGCAGTTATTGTGACGACTCGGCGGGTTGGTTCTGTAAAAAACCTTGAACGCCTTCAAATAAAAGCAATGGGTGTTAAAAGTAATCAAAAAACTTTAGAAAATTTATTAAAACTTGCTGAAGGAAAACTCATACATACCCGAATAGCAAGCACCTTTCCATTGAGCGAAATACAAAGAGCTCACACCATGGCCGAACAAGGCAAACTCCGAGGGAAAGTCCTACTTCATCCCTAACTTAGGGGCAATAATTTACATTCAAAAAATCTGTCGTTACTCTCCATTTCATGGCATCACCCGAGCTCAATGTAATAGGAGCCGATACCGCAAACGAAGGTGATCTACTTTGGACGCCCTCTGATAAGAAGGTAAAAGAATCTGGTCTTGCAAAGTTCACACAATTTGCAGAAAAGCGAACCGGAAAAACATTTCCAAATTATGAAGAGCTCTGGGAGTGGTCGGTAGGAGATGTCGCAGGCTTCTGGGAAACCGTTTGGCACTATTTCGATATCAAGTCATCTTCTAATTACACCTCAGTTCTTAAAGAAGAAGTAATGCCTGGCGCCCAATGGTTTAGCGGGGCGAAACTTAATTTTGCTGAACACCTATTACGTCATGAGCAATCGGGTCAAACTGCTCTCTATTATTCAAATGAAAATTTGCCACTGACACCAATGAGCTGGGATGAATTTGCTGGGCGTGTGCGAACACTTGCAAACTACCTTCGCAGCATAAATGTCCAACCTGGTGATCGTGTAGTTGCTTATTCTTCAAATACACCGGAGACGATGATTTGTTTAGCAGCAACAACGGCGATTGGCGCAATTTGGTCAGTATGCTCACCAGATTTTGGAGTAATTGGAGCAGTTGATCGCTTGAGCCAGTTGGAGCCAAAAGTTTTTATCTATACAGATAGCTATCAATATGCAGGTAAGCGTTTTGATAGGAGTAAAGAAGCTTTCGACATAGCCCAGCAACTTGGAAAGAATTTAACTCACACGATACGTATACAAAATTTAGAAACTTCTGAGATTAAAGTAGCGAATGAGATTCTGTGGAAAGAAATTTTGGAGCTCCCACTCATAGAGAAGGGGAGTTTTAAGTTTGAGCAAGTTCCATTCGATCACCCTCTTTGGATACTTTTCTCCTCAGGCACTACGGGACTACCAAAAGCGATAGTGCACAGCCATGGTGGAATTCTGCTTGAACAGTTAAAACTTCAGCACCTTCATATGGATTTAGACAATGGTGACACTTCACTGTTTTACACAACAAGTGCATGGATGATGTGGAATTTCCTCATGAGTTCCTTGTTGCTTGGCGTAAGACCCGTTCTTTACGATGGAAGTCCCACATACCCTGATGTAGATGTCTTATGGAAACTTGCTTCTGAGAGTAAAGCTCGAATGATGGGGGCAAGTCCTTCATACATCGAGTCTTTGAAGAAAATTAACTACTCTCCTAAAACTAAGTTTGATTTTTCACATTTAGACAGCATTTTGCCCGCAGGCTCACCTGTGGCGCCATGGTGCACACAATGGTTTTATCAAAATATTAAATCTGATTTGTGGGTAGGAACAGGTAGCGGTGGCACAGATTGCTGCACAGGATTTTTAGGTGGTGTTCCATCTTTGCCTGTCTATGCCGGAGAGATTCAAGCAAGGTCACTAGGAGTTTCCGCTTATTCTTTTGACGAAGAAGGAAATTCAATCGTTGATCAGGTTGGTGAGCTTGTCATAACCAAGCCAATGCCATCTATGCCCATTAAATTTTGGAATGACCCTGGTGATAAGAAATATAAAGATGCATATTTCGATAAATACCCAGGGATTTGGAGGCATGGTGATTTTTTCAAAATTAATGAGCGGGGAGGATGCTTTGTGCTCGGGAGGTCTGACGCCACTCTAAATCGTCATGGCGTGAGAATTGGAACAGCAGAGATTTATAAAGCGGTCGAATCACTGCCCGAAATAGCTAGTTCCCTCGTTGTAAACATTGACCTTCCAGGAGGACATTTCTACATGCCACTTTTCGTAGAGCTTTTGCCCGGCAAAACCCTTGATGAAGTACTGGTCAATACGATTAAATCAGCACTTCGAAAGCAATACACCCCGCGCCATGTCCCAGATAAAGTTGTCCAAATTGAAAAGATCCCCACAACTCGAAGTGGGAAAAAGATGGAGGTGCCTGTGAGAAAGATTCTAATGGGCCAAAAGTTTGAAGATGTTGCAAGCAGTGAGGCAATGGCAGATAAGACAGCGATGAATGACATTATTAAATATATGGCAGTTCAAACAGATTTTAAGATTTAAACAACCAATAGACATAAGGAGAGCAACATGGCAAAAGATGGCGAAATCAAGTCCTTCCCACTTCCTTCTTCAATTAAGGAAATAAAGGGTGCCGAGGATTGGCGTTCCATGTATCCCTATTTCTCCAACTTTCAACCAGAAGACGACAATAGATTTTGGTTTTATAACGGCATGCACTTCCCAGAAGTAATGCCCCCATTTGACGTTGTTAGCGCAGAAGTTCCATATTCAGCAATTGGCGCAAATACAGCACGAATGTTCTCGTTCCCAACCACTATGGGAATCGAATTTCGCATTGTTAACGGAAGAGTTTATATAACAGCAAACCCAGTGACCGATCCTGCGCAGATTGAAAAGCGACTTGGCGACTTCCTTCAGCGCGCTGGTCACTATTATGAGAATTGGGATTCAATTTACACAGGTTGGCAAAAAAGAATTAATGCCCTTATTAAGGAAATTGAAGCAGTAGAAATTCCAACGCTTCCTGACCTTGAGCCAATAGCAACAATTATGGAAACAAAAGGAATCGCAAGTAACCATTATGTAAAAGCTAATTTTCATAAATGCATAGAACTTTATGGAATTATGTGGCAGTACCACACTGAAATGTTGATGCTGGGATATGGCGCATACGTGGTCTTCTTTGAATTTTGCAAGAAAGCCTTCCCTGATATTTCAGATCAAATTGTTGCCCGGATGGTTGCCGGTATCGAAGTCACCATGTATCGACCAGATGATGAGCTAAAGAGACTGGCAAAGATTGCAGTTGATGAGGGTCTAGATGATTTATTCGTAGAAGGTTGCAAGGCAGCTACCGTTTTGGCAGAGATGGCTAAACGTGGAGATGCTGGAAAGAAATGGCTTGCAGAGTTTGAGATTTCAAAAGATCCATGGTTTAACGTCTCCAATGGCGATGGTTTTTATCACCATCACCGAAGCTGGGAAGATGACTTAACACTTCCATTTTCTGCCATGCCAAGGTATGTCAGCATGATTAAAAAGGGTGAGAATCTCAACCGCCCTACAGAAAAGCTAAAAGTTGAGCGAGAGCGTATTACTGAAGAATACCGAGCGCTTCTTACAACCGATGAAGATCGCGGGGCATTTGATCAAATGCTTGGTCTTTGCCGGACAGTATTCCCATTCGTAGAAGATCATAAGTTCTACTGCGAGCACTGGTTCTCTACACGCTTCTTCCAAAAGATCCGCGGCTTTGGCACCTTGCTTAAGGACCGAGGAGTTTTGGAGCATGAAGATGATATTTTCCAACTACAACACACAGAAGCAACACAAGCGCTAACTGATGTAATGCTTGCATGGTCATCTGGTGGAACTGAGATCGGTGCGCGTCATTGGCGTCCAATAATTGCAAAGCGTAAAGAGATGCAAAAGGCGCTTGCCACATGGTCACCGCCGCCAGCACTTGGCCCAATTCCAAAGGGACTCAATGACCCAGCATTTCGAATGCTGTGGGGCGTTACAGAAGAAACAATTATGACGTGGGCGATGGCAAGCTCTGACGCAAAGGAAGTCAAGGGATATGCAGCTTCTCCAGGAGTTGTTGAAGGCACCGCAAGAGTTCTTAAGAATGTGAACGAGATTGGCGATCTCAAAGATGGCGAAATTCTTGTCTGCCCAATCACCGCACCAAGTTGGGGTCCAGTATTCGGCAAAATTAAAGCAGCCGTATCTGATATCGGCGGAACCATGTCGCATGCAGCAATTGTTGCTAGAGAATATGGAATGCCAGCAGTAGTCGGAACAGGAACTGCTACTAAAATCATTAAAACTGGAGACAAGATTCGCGTTGATGGAGATCGTGGGATAGTCACTATTCTGAGCTAGTCAGTGCTAAATCTTTTTAAATAGGTAAAGGAGGAATTATGAGTACGAGTCATGTCCTTAATTTTTCTGCCATAACAAAAGATGATGTTGCAGCTGCTGGAGGCAAGGGGGCAAGTTTGGGTGAACTCACCCGAGCAGGCATACCCGTTCCCCCTGGCTTTGTGGTCACTACTTATGCCTTCCGTGAATCATTGCTCAATATTGAGCAGGCAAAAGATTTCGAAGGCAAAATTTCAAAACTGAGCGGGGATGATATTGCTCAAGTAAAAGAAGTAGCAGACCCAATCAGAGAACTAGTGAGAAAATCTGAGTTACCTAAGGGTTTAGTAGAAGAAATTTCTGATGCATATAAGAAATTATGCACACTTAGCAATGTTGCTGAAGTTGCGGTTGCTGTACGTTCTAGTGCGACAAGTGAAGACAGTGCTGATGCAAGTTTTGCTGGCCAGCAAGATACATATTTATGGGTACAGGGTATTGATGATGTGCTCAACTCCGTTCGTGAATGCTGGTCAAGTCTCTACAGCGTTGACTCTGTTTCCTATCGTCGCCGAAGGAATCTTCCTGAAGAGGGACTTGCAATGGCCGTTGTGGTTCAGATTATGGTTAATTCCAAATGTAGTGGCGTGATGTTTACTCGAAACCCCGTAAATGGCGATCGATCTGTCTTAGCTATTGACGCAAGCTGGGGGCTAGGTTCAGCAATTGTTGGTGGAGAAGTTACCCCCGATTCATTTTTGGTCAATAAGATCACTCAAGAAGTTATGAAAAGAAGCATCTCTCAGAAGATGCATCAGGAGATACCAAATAAAAATGGCAAAGGCGTCAAACTCGAAGAGGTTCCAACTCAGCTGCAATCCAAGCCTTCATTAAGTGATTCTGAATTGCTGTCCTTGTCAACCATAGGATTACAGGTAGAGAAGCATTACAACTCACCCCAAGATATTGAATGGGCGGTTTCCCATACAGCAGTTGGAAGTAATGAGATTTTTATATTACAAAGTCGGCCTGAAACTGTATGGGCTTCAAAAGAAGTAAAGCCTGTTGCAGCTCCTGCTGAAAAGGCATTTATGCATGTCGCAGCAATGCTTTCTGCAGGGTTTGGCCCTAAAGAGAAGTAAATGCTGACTCCTGAAGATATTAAAGACATAGTTAAGCTCCTTGATTCAACACAATTTAATAGTTTTCGTGTTGTGACAGAGAGTTTTACTGTTGATTTAGAGCGAAACAACCCAGATGAGCCTTGGAGTGCTGAATCAAAGTCAGTTGGTGCACCTAAAAATGTTTCAGGTAAATCTTCAGAGACATCTGAAGCTAAAAAAGCAAAAGCAGCAGATACAGAAGAAATTGATAGTAAATTTGCAGCTGTAAAGGCACCACTGCTTGGTACTTTTTATCGTGCGCCAAAACCAGGTGCAGATCCATATGTTGATCTAAATAGTATTGTGAAGTCTGGGGATGTAGTAGCAATTATTGAGACAATGAAAATGATGACACCTGTTTATGCAGGGTCTGCAGGGAAAATTATTGAAATTAAGGCAGTAAATAATGATTTTGTTGAAGCTAATTCTGTGTTGATGGTAATCGAGCCAAGCAATTGAGTTTTAGAAGAATACTTATTGCTAACCGGGGTGAAATTGCTTGCCGCGTAATTCGAACATGTAATCTCATGGGCATTGAGACCGTTTTAGCAGTTTCAGAGGCTGATAAAAATTCTCTTCCAGCAATATTAGCCGACCAAATTGTAATTATCGGCCCCGCTTCAGCGACTAGCAGCTATTTAGATATTTCAAATATTATTAACGGCGCACATACGGCAAAAGTAGATGCAATTCACCCAGGCTACGGATTTCTTTCCGAAAATGCTGAGTTTGCATTAGCGTGCAAAGAAAACAATATTAAATTTATTGGGCCATCTACTACTGTCTTGAACTCGGTTGGAGACAAGCTTCAAGCTCGAAGTATTGCAATTCAAGCCGGACTTCCAGTTGTTCCGGGCGGGGATGCAGCCGATATTAAGACATCTGAGGAAGTTGCAGCAAAGATCGGCTTTCCACTTCTTGTTAAAGCAGTTGGGGGTGGCGGTGGGCGAGGAATGAAGCTAGTTACCCGCCAAGAAGACCTTTTGAACTCTATCGAACTCGCTAAGGCAGAAGCAGATGCGGCCTTTGCAGATGCAAGGGTTTATTTGGAGCGTTACGTTACAAATGGGCGGCACATAGAAGTGCAAGTAGTTGGCGATGGCAAGAGTTATATACATCTTGGAGATCGTGATTGCTCGATCCAACGGCGCTACCAAAAGCTATTCGAAGAGGCACCAGCTCCTCATTTGCCAGAAAAAATTAGAAATGAACTTCATGCGTCGGCAATCAAGCTTGCCTCATTTTTGGAATATGAAGGCTTGGGTACGGTTGAGTTTCTCTATGACGGCAACCGTGAAGAATTTTACTTTCTGGAGATGAATGCCCGTATTCAGGTGGAGCATCCTGTTACTGAGATGATTACAGGAGTCGATCTCGTAATGGAGCAAATTCGAATCGCAGAGGGTTTACCGCTGAGCCTCAAGCAAGAAGATATTGTCTTTCAAGGACATGCAATTGAGTGCAGAATTAATGCCGAGAATTGGCGAAATGATTTTTTGCCAAACCCAGGCATGATTTCAAAGTTTAAAGTTCCAGTAGGTACCGGAATTAGAGTAGATACACATGTGCAGTCAGGTTCAACGATCTCACCATATTACGACTCGCTTGTAGCAAAAATAATTACTCATGGAGGAGATAGGCAGGATGCAATGGAGAAAATGCATCTAGCTCTCAAGGTCTTTACGATAGAGGGAGTGGATACAACTAAGAGCCTTCACCAATTATTAGTACGTGACAAAGATGTCCAAGCTGGTGGCATGGACACTGGCTTCTTCAATGGATTTTTTGCCCAACATAGTCAGAAGGGGGACCTTCGTGGCTAAAGTTGAATTAGTAGATGTATCAATTCGAGATGGAAATCAAAGTCTGTGGGGCGCCACGGGTCTGAGCGCGCAGCAAGTTATACAGATAGCGCCAACACTAGATCGAATTGGTTTTAGAGCTCTAGATTATTCATCTAGTACGGCCATGGGAGTTTCGGTTAGAAATTTTCAAGAGAATCCTTGGGAGCGTTTAAGAGCCACAAGAAAATTAATGCCAAACACTTCTTTGCAGTTTATTGGGACAGGATTTCGTTTTATTTCATGGGAGACAGCGCACCCTGATTTTATGCAGTTAGTTTATGACCGCCTCACTATAAATGGGATGGACCGAGTAGTCGTTTTAGATCCCATGCATGACATGGAGGCAGCAAAAGCAACGGCAAAAATGTTACGCAAGGCAGGTATTAAAGAGATTGTTGGAGCACTTGTTTACACAATCAGTGAAGTTCATGATGATAAATTTTATTCAAATCTAGCCAAGCAAATGGCAGAGTGCCCTGATATTGATCGAGTATATGTAAAAGATCCGGCTGGACTATTAAATTCAGAGAGAGCAAAAACATTACTCCCTGCTATACGGGCGCAGTTAAAGGGTAAGGCACTAGAACTTCATTCACATACAACTTTGAGCCTGTCTCCGGTGACATACACCGAAGTTGCTTCACTTGTTGATGTCTTACAAGTTGCTATAGGTCCTCTAGCAAGTGGGTCATCTCTACCAAATGCTGAAAGAGTTGTCGCAAACTTACGCGAGCTTGGGCATACTGTTGATATAGATGATCATGCACTTGGTTTAGCTTCAAAGTATTTTTATGATTTGGCCGAAGCTGAAGGACTGCCAATTGGAACTCCACAGGAGTACGACGCGGCATTTTTGCGCCATCAAGTAGCTGGTGGAGTCATGAGTACCACTAGGCGCCAGTTGCGTGAATTGGGAATGGAAGATCGCTTCCCTGCGCTTATGGAAGAAGTTGGGCATGTGCGCGCAGAACTCGGTCATCCAATTATGGTGACACCATTTCCCCAGATGGTGTGCTCGCAAGCACTATTTAATGTTATTGGTACTGAAAGATATGAAAATGTTCCAGATCAAATCATTAGATATGTGCAAGGGAGTTTTGGTCGCCCTGCCGGCGTTATTGACCAAAATATTATGGATAAAATTCTAAACTTGCCACGAGCAAAAGAACTCGCACAGGAGCCCTCGCCAAAAACACCATCAGAATTACGTAAAGTTTTTGGAAACTCAATAAGCGATGAGGAACTACTCCTTAGAGCCACAATGCCTGCCGACCTTGTAGATGCGATGGTTGCTAAAGGGCCATTTCCTAACCACTACAATCCAGTTGTGCGCCAAATTTCTTCTCTAGTAACTGAGTTAGAAAAACGCCCTGATGTATCCGATATTTCTATTACTAAGGATGCTTTTTCAATTACCGCATCTACTAAAGAAAGTTTAGGAGAGGTGGCAACTAATGAAAACTGAATTGGCCAAAATAAAAGGCTTTATATTTGATATGGATGGAACGTTGGTCTTGGGCGATAAGAACAATAAAGGCCTACTGCCAATTCCTGGCGCAATTGAATTCACGCAAAAACTGAAGAAAGCTGGCATTGAATTCTCAGTCTTTACCAATGGCACTACTAAAACTCCTGCTGAGTATGCAGATGTATTAGCGGCTTTGGGTTTTCCAATTACTTCGAAAAATATGCTCACACCAGTGAGTGGGGCCCTGGAATGTTTTATTGCGGCTGGATATAAACGTGTGATGGTCTTGGGTGGAAAGGGAATCATAGAACCCCTAGAAGCAGCTGGGATTGAAGTAGTTCCAAATGAGTTAGGTACCAAAGCAGATGCGGTACTTGCTGGTTGGTATAAAGAAGTTAAATTCTCTGACTTTGAAGCTGCTTGTGATGCAGTTTGGGCAGGAGCTTCATTTTTTAGTTGCTCACAATCAATTTTCTTTGCAACTGCCAATGGGCGAGCCTTGGGGACTTCGCGGGCAATCTCTGCTGTTGTTCGCGACTTAACATCTTGCGATGTTGAAGTGGTTGGGAAGCCTTCCAAATTTGCGTTTCAGGCGTGCCTTAAATCTTTAGGCTTAGAAGCAAATCAAGTTTCAGTTGTTGGTGATGATGTTGAGCTTGAAGTAACTATGGCAAATCAGCAGGGCGCACTATCAATTGCCGTGGCAACCGGTATTGAAGATATTGATTTTTTAAAGAATCAAAGTGGTTTTAAGTTAGCAGATCATATACTTCCCAATGTGGAAAGCCTTATGATGGCATGGGAGGAAGTGCGCGCTAATGCCTAGTTCATATGTCTCTAAGATCAACCTTGCTGAAATTAAAGCAATTGATATTCATACCCATGTCGAAATTGACACTCACGGGCACTTAGCCTTGGACTCAGAGCTTATGGATGCCTCTGCAAAATATTTTAAAGTTGGCCCAACTCACTCACGGACCCCGTCAATAAAAGAAATTGCTGAACTTTACCGTTCTCTATCGATGGCGGCAGTAATTTTTACAGTAGATGCTCAAACAGCAACTGGCCACCAACCTTTGGCTAATGAAGAAATTGCTGAAGCGGCAGCAGCGAATGCAGATGTGCTTATTCCATTTGGCTCAGTTGATCCATGGAAGGATGATGCTGCAAAAAAGATGCGTGCACTTGTAGAAAACCATGGAGTAAAAGGTATTAAATTTCATCCTAGTCTGCAAGCATTTACCCCAAATGAGAGAAAATTTTATCCAATATACGAAGTACTCCAAGAATTGGGAGTGGTTGCTCTTTTCCATACCGGTCAAACTGGCATAGGTGCTGGGCTACCGGGAGGTCGTGGAATAAAGCTTGGGTATTCAAATCCAATTTTGCTTGATGATGTTGCAGCAGATTTTCCGGAGTTGCAAATAGTCCTAGCTCACCCATCTGTCCCATGGGTTGATACAGCTATTTCAATGGCTATACATAAGGCAAATGTTTTTATAGATCTTTCTGGATGGCTTCCCAAGTACTTCCCACAGCAACTTGTCGCCCAGGCAGGTAATCTCCTAAAAGACAAGCTACTTTTTGGGACAGACTTCCCGTTGATTGCCCCCGAGCGCTGGCTTACCTCATTTGAATCACTGGATATATCTCCAGAATCAACGTCAAAAATACTGAAAACTAACGCTGCCTCGCTCTTGAAATTGAGCTAATCAGAAGCAAATCCCACCCTTATCCTTCCATCTAATGGAAGGCACCGTAGCCACTCATTAATTCCTCAGGCTATAAATGCCTTCTAGCCGTACATCACGGGTGGAATTTGGGCAAGGAGGCTCATGAAGATTATGAAACTCAACATATCCAATGTGTTAGCTAAGTCAAGCAAACGCAAAGTCAGTGCAATTTCTGTAGCTGCCGTAAGCGCTTTAGCGTTAACTTCGCTTTCATTTCTTGGATCACCTGCTTCAGCAGCAGGCTCATCAGTCATAAAAATCGGTTATATCAGTCCACGTACTGGTGCTTATGCTGGTTTCACCGATGGTGATGCTTACATGCTAAAGCTCGTTCGTAAGTATTATGCAAATGGTGTCACCGTAGGTGGCAAGAAGTACCAAGTTCAAATTTTAGATCGTGACTCAGGTTCAGATCCAGCAAAGGCTGGACAACTTGCAGATGCTCTTATAACTAAGGACAAGGTTGATATTGTTACCGCAACCGATACTCCAGAAACAGTAAACCCAGTTATCGCTAAGTGCGAAGCTGATGCCGTGCCTTGTATTACAACAATCGCACCATGGCAGGCAGTGGTCTTCGGCGGAGGATTCAGTCCAGCTAAGTTGATGAAGTGGACTCACCACTTCTTCTTCGGAATTGAAGGTTTCGGTGCCGTGGACCCTCACGCGTGGGATCAAGTTGCAACTGATAAAAAAGTTGGCGTTCTTTGGCCAAATGATGCTGACGGACAAGCATTCCGTGATCCAGTTAATGGGTATGCACCATTTGCAACAAAGGCTGGCTACACAGTTGTAGACCCAGGTGCTTATGAAGATGGAACAAAGGACTTCACATCCATCATCACTAAGTTCAAGCAAGAGAAGGTAGAAATCATTGCGGGTATTCCAATCCCACCTGATTTCATTACATTTTGGACACAGGCTCAACAGCAGGGCTTCCACCCTAAGGTTGCGACAATTGGTAAGGCATTGTTCTTCCCAGCAACTGTTCCAACAATTCCAAATCACCTTGGTAACGGTTTGGCATTCTCAACTTGGTGGGGACCAACATTCCCATACAAGTCCAGTCTTGATGGAACAACAGCTGCGCAATGGGTAGCAAACTTCGGTAAGGATCCTGCAAATAAGAAACTTACTTGGAACTCAGCAACCCCAATGCACTACTCATTGTTCGAAATCATCAGTGCAGCACTCAAGAAGGTCACTGATCCACACAATAAAGCCGCGTTTAATGCCGCAGTTGACACATTAAATATGGATACGTTGTCTGGACACTTGAACTTCGCAGGCAAAGCTCCATTCCCTGGAGTTGCAGTTGTACCAACGGTAGTTGCACAATGGAAGTATGCAGGTGGAAAGTGGTCATGGGATGTTGTGGACAACACAACATATCCTGCCATTCCAGCTGCACACAAGATCGTGCCGCTTAACTAAAGAAGATATATAACTAGACATCAAGAGATGCCGCTGTAGAAATTACAGCGGCATTTTTTGAAGATTAATTGGCAATATCCCCAAGTCACTAAACCTTTAAGAAAGATGAAATTGAATTCAAATATAGCCATGAAAACACAAGTCGCAATCATTGGCGCAGGTCCATCAGGATTAATACTTTCCCGCTATTTAGCGCTACACAATATTGAAAGTATTGTTATTGAGGATCGCTCACGTGAGTATGTTCAGTCACGAGTCCGCGCTGGAATGCTTGAAACACCGACGGTAGAACTACTGGATGAAATTGGCATAGGGGAACGGCTTCACAAAGAAGGCTTTGAACATAAAGGTATCTACTTGCAAATACCTGGGAAAAGGCACCATATCGATTTTCAGGAATTGGTTGGCCAGACCGTATGGGTCTATGGGCAAACAGAAATTCAAAAAGACTTGCATGCTGCTTGTGACGCTAACCAACAGCAAATTTATTATGAGGCAAAAGATGTGCACTTCGAGAACATTGATAGCAAAAATCCTATAGTTCACTTCACAGATAGCAGCGGAAACCCACAGAAAATCGAGTGCTTAGCTATTGCCGGGTGCGATGGGTTCTGGGGTGTTTCACGCAAAGCGATTCCAGATGTTGATGCAGATAGTTTCGAACGAGTTTATCCATTTTCTTGGCTTGGAATTATGGCGAACGTTAAACCTTCAATTGATGAATTAATTTATGCCTGGCACCCAAATGGTTTCGCACTGAACTCTATGCGCTCTGAGAAGGTCAGTCGATTATATTTACAAGTAGAACCTAATGATCATATAGATAATTGGTCGGATGAGCGTTGCTGGGATGAGCTATCAGAGAGATTAGCCCTCCCCGGGTGGAAACTTGAACGTGGGGAAATTACTGAAAAGAATATTCTTGCAATGCGCTCTTTTGTGAGCAATAAAATGCAATACGGCCGACTATTTCTTGCGGGGGATGCAGCTCATACTGTTCCTCCAACCGGAGCAAAAGGTTTAAACCTAGCGTTAAATGATGTCCGCTTATTGGGGGAAACTTTAGTGAAGCTTCTCCAACAAAATGATGAAAAATCTGCTTCTGAATACACGTCTAAAGCATTGGAAAAAGTTTGGAGAGCTACGCATTTTTCATGGTGGTTCACGTCAATGATGCATACAAGTGGTGATCCATTTGATGCGCAGCTTCAACTATCTCAGATTAACCATGTTATTAAATCAAAATATGCATCAGCAAATCTCGCCGAAAATTATGTTGGAATTCGCTAAGTAAGTATTCAGGAGTCAAAATGGCAATTGTTGTTCGTGGGACACCAAGAACTGATTTGGCGATTGTCGACGCATTAGCAAAATTAGGTTCAGCAACAGTCCATGAGGCTCAAGGACGAATTGGGATGCTTCACCATCGCCTGCGCCCAATTTTTCCAGCGGCAGTTGCGGGTAATGCTTTAACTTGTGAAGTTGCTCCAGGTGATAATTGGTCGATCCATATTGCAGTGGAACAAGCAAAGCCAGGTGACATTCTTGTTGTAACACCGACAAGTGCATGTGATGATGGTTATTTAGGTGACTTACTTGCTACAAGTCTTTTAGCGCATGGTGTCCGTGGATTAGTAATTGATGCTGGGGTCCGCGATGTTTCGGTATTAACTGAGATGAATTTTCCAGTCTGGTCAAAGTGCATAAGCTCACAAGGAACTGTTAAAGAAACTCCTGGGAATGTCCAGACTCCAATTGTTATTGCAAATGCCCTTGTCCGCCCAGGAGATGTAATTGTTGCAGACCTTGATGGTGTTGTTGTAGTGAAACGAGATTCTGCTAGAGAAGTTCTAGCAAAGGCTCAAGAAAGAGAAGCAAATGAAGTTGCAAAAAGGGGACGTCTTGCAACCGGGGAACTAGGCTTAGATATCTATTCAATGAGAGAAGCACTAGAGAAAAAAGGTTTAAAGTACGTTGACTACAAGGATGGAATGTAGTGCAAACGGGAATTCCAACCTTGGTCATGCGGGGCGGTACATCTAAAGGTCTTTATTTCCATGCTTCTGATCTGCCTTCTGAAAAAGATGTTCGGGACAAAGTTCTGTTAGCAGCTTTTGGTTCACCTGATACTCGTCAGATTGACGGTATGGGAGGCGCACACCCTTTAACTTCTAAGGTTGCAGTTATAAAGAAATCAGAGCGGAAAGGCATCGATGTTGACTACTTATTTTTACAAGTATGGCCTGACCGAGCCGAAGTCTCTGATCAACAAAATTGTGGAAATATACTTGCAGGAGTTGCCCCATTCTCAATTGAAACTGGATTAGTAAAAGCAAGCGCAGAAACTACGAGTGTAAGAATTTGGATGGAAAATACCGAATCAATTGCTACTGCCCATGTCCAAACACCAGGGGGCAAAGTTAATTATCAGGGAGAAGCAAGAATTGATGGTGTCCCAGGTACTCATGCGCCGATTGATATTGATTTTGAAGATGTGGCAGGTTCAAGTTGTGGAGCTTTGTTACCAACCGGCAATGTAGTTGATGTTATCAATGGCATAGAGGTCACATGCATCGATAATGGAATGCCTGTCGTATGCCTGAAAGCAAGCGACTTTGGTTTAACAGGCCAAGAAACACCTGCGGAGATAGAAGCCAACGTAAAGGCAAAGAGTGAAATAGAAGCAATTCGTTTGGCAGTGGGTGAATTGATGAATCTTGGAGATGTAACAAAAAAAACTGTACCAAAAATGAGTTTACTTTCGGCCCCCATCAATGGTGGAGCAATCTCAACAAGAACATTGATACCGGTTCGAGTTCACGATTCTATTGGGGTGCTTGGAGCAGTTTCGGTAGCAACCGCTTGTTTGATACCAGGAACTGTGGCTAACAAATTAGCAAAGGTTAAATCTGCAGATAATGGATTAACATCAATAGACGTAGAACATCCAACTGGCTTCTTTACCGTACAAATGGATATTGCCGTCAATGGAGCAGATGTGAAGATCAAGAAGTCTGCTTTACTGAGAACTGCCCGGCTTCTGATGCGTGGGGAAGTTTATGTGCCTTCTGCCATCTGGAAAAACAAATGATTATTGATGCGCATGGGCACTACACAACAGCCCCAGAGCCCCATAACAGTTGGCGGGAAAGTCAGCTTCTAGCATTTTCTGAAAAAGGAATTCTGCCGAAATATCCAAATATTTCAGATGATGAGATTCGGGAAACAATTGAACAAAATCAACTGAAATTGTTGAAAGAGCGTGGGGCAGATATGACAATCTTCTCTCCCCGTGCATCTGCCATGGCTCACCACGAAGGTGATTCAAAAGTTAGTTTGGATTGGTCACGAGCTTGCAATGACTTAATTAAGAGAGTTGTTACATTATTTCCAGATACCTTTATGGGTGTTTGCCAGCTTCCTCAATTCCCTGGTACAGATCTAGATGCTTCTGTAAGAGAGCTTGATCGTACAGTAAATGAACTTGGTTTTATTGGATGTAATTTAAACCCAGACCCTAGCGGAGGAAATTGGACATCGCCTCCACTCACAGATCCATATTGGTTCCCAATTTATGAAAAAATGGTAGAGCTTGATGTCCCTGCGATGATTCACGTATCTAGTAGCTGCAATCGAAATTTTCATGCAACTGGTGCCCACTATATAAATGCTGATACCACAGCCTTTATGCAGTTAATTCAAGGTGATTTATTTAGCAAGTTCCCAGACCTTCGTTTCATCATTCCACATGGTGGGGGAGCTGTTCCTTATCACTGGGGTCGCTATCGTGGGCTGGCAGATATGCTGAAGAAGCCTTTACTAACTGAGCATGTTATGAAAAATGTTTACTTTGATACTTGCGTATACCACCAACCAGGAATTGACCTTTTATTAGATGTAATTGATAACAAGAATATTCTTTTTGGCTCAGAAATGGTGGGAGCAGTAAGAGGAATTGATCCTGAAACTGGGCATTACTTTGATGATACAAAAAGATATATTGATGCGGCAGATATTAGTGACGGTGAACGTGCTGCCATTTTTGAAGGGAATGCACGAAAAGTATTTCCAAGACTTGACCAAAATCTAAAGGCAAAGGGGCTTTAAAGATGCCTACTTTTGTTAAGGATAACGATTGGTTAGATTTTCACCCGAACCCTTCAAAGCCAATCTTTAAATTACCACCTGGTGCGATCGACGCGCATTGCCATGTTTTTGGCCCTGGCGATGAGTTCCCATTTGCTCCAGAGCGTAAGTACACACCCTGCGATGCAGGCAAAGATCAACTTTTTGCTTTACGAGATTTCTTAGGTTTTGATAAAAATGTAATTGTGCAAGCAACATGTCATGGTGCTGATAACTCTGCGCTATTAGATGCACTTAGAAGCGCTGGTGATCGAGCTAGGGGAGTCGTCACGGTTCGCCCAAGTGTGACTGAAAATGAGCTTAAGGAAATGCACGAACTGGGCGTTAGAGGAGTTCGGTTTAACTTTGTTCGAAGGCTAGTAGAGCCGAAAGCTGATTCTTATTACCAAGAGATTATTGAAAAAATTTCAAAACTTGGTTGGCATGTTGTGATCTATTTTGAAGCACCAGACTTGCAAGAGCGTTGGAAATTTTTCTCTACAATTGGAACGACAGTAGTTGTTGATCACATGGGGCGTCCAGATGTCTCTAAAGATCCTGAGGGTCCAGAATTTAATCTATTCCGCCGGTTTATGAGAGAAAATCCTAATATTTGGGCAAAAGTAAGTTGCCCAGAAAGACTTTCTATTTCTGGCTCACCTGAATACAAGGATGTCATTCCGTTTGGTAAGTCCATCGTGGAAGAATTTCCCGATCGGACTCTCTGGGGGACAGATTGGCCTCACCCCAATATGAAAAATGAAATGCCTGATGACGGAAAGCTTGTGGACTATGTTCCGAGTATTGCGAGTACCCTTGTGCTACAGGAAAAACTTTTGGTGACTAATCCCGCAGAGTTGTATTGGAGAAATTGATGAAGCCAGACTTTAAACAATTTGACGATATTCCTGGGACAACAATTTTCACGATTCAAAGAGCCCAAGAGGGTTTTTCTCTTAATCAGTTTTGTATGAGTTTGCGTAAGGAAGAAAACAGAAAAAAATTCTTAGCAAATGAAGCTGAGTATTTAAAGGACTGGAATTTATCAAAAGAGCAGATCCAAGCTGTACTAGATCGTAATTTTCAACAGATGTTAGATTTAGGTGGCAACGTTTACTTTTTATCTAAGATATTTGCAACAGATGGACTTTCATATGTGCAGGCAGTAAGTACTATGACAGATATGAATGTTGAAGAGTATAAAGCGATGATGCTTGCTGGCGGAAGAAATGTTGAAGGCTTGCGTTCAAAGAAAGAGCAAGGGAAAAAGTAGATGGCCAAGATAGTTGGCGGAATAACTACAAGTCATGTTCCTGCAGTTGGCGCAGCAATTGATATGAATCGGACTCAAGAAGACTACTGGAAGCCAATGTTTGCCGGATACGAATTTTCGAAGCAATGGATTGCCAAAGAAAAACCTGACGTTGCCATCATTATTTACAATGACCATGCTTCATATTTTGGAATGGAAATAATGCCTACTTTTGCTATTGGCATTGGAGATTCGTTTGAAATCTGTGACGAAGGATATGGACCTCGCCCAATTCCAGTTGTACATGGCCACCCCGAGCTTGCTGTGCATCTTGCCGCATCACTTATTTTGGATGATTTTGATATGACAGTTTTGAATGTTCTAGAGGTTGACCATGGCTTAACTGTTCCGCTCTCACTCATGTATGGCCAACCAGATCAATGGCCTCTGAAGGTCATCCCGATGCCTATTAACGTTGTTATGTACCCACAGCCATCGGGTGAGCGGTGCTTGGCACTTGGTAAAGCGATTCGCAAAGCTGTTCAAGAGTTTGACGGTGATTTAAAGGTGCAAGTGTGGGGCACAGGAGGCATGAGTCACCAAATTCAAGGCGCAAGAGCAGGTTTGGTAAATACGCCCTGGGATAAGAAATTTATGGACGATTTAATTGATTCTCCTGAAGTTCTTCAATTTAAACCTCATTTGGAGTACATGATTGAAGCAGGTTCCGAAGGAGTTGAATTAATTATGTGGCTAATTATGCGAGGAGCGATGGGCGATAAAGTCGAAGAGATTCATAGGTTTTATCATGTCCCTGCTTCAAATACTGCAGTAGGCCACCTCATTGTCAAACCAAAAGAGAATTAACATGAATATTGCAGTTGTTGGCACAGGAGCATTCGGACTAAAGCATCTTGATGCTTTAGCAAATATTGACGATGTTGAAGTCACCTGTGTTGTTGGGTCAAATATGAAGTCAGCGCAAGAAGTTGCTGACAAGTATAAAATTGCTTCAGCAACTGATAACTATAATGAGATGCTTAAGCGTAAAGATATTGATGCAGTGATATTGGTGACTCCTACTCAAATGCATGCGCAGCAAACCATTGATGCACTTGAAGCTGGAAAACATGTTCAAGTTGAAATTCCACTTGCTGATAATTGGGTAGATGCCCAAAGGGTTGCAAAAGTTCAGCGCTCAACTGGCTTGATTGCAATGGTCGGGCATACCAGACGGTTTAACCCTTCACATCAGTACCTTCATCAGAAATTTGTAAAAAAGGAAATTTCAATACAACAAATGGATGTACAGACTTACTTTTTTCGCCGTACAAATATGAATGCGTTAGGGAAGCCAAGGTCATGGACTGACCATTTACTTTGGCACCACTCTGCCCACACAATTGATTTATTTCAATATCAAACAGGGGAAAAGATTGTAAAAGTTAATGCGATTCAAGGGCCCAAGAATCCTGATCTTGGAATTGCTATGGATATGTCAATTCAACTTAAGACAGAAACTGGGAAAATTTGCACACTCTCACTTTCATTTAACAATGATGGACCTCTGGGAACATTCTTTCGGTATATTTGCGATAACGGTACATATATAGCTAGATACGATGATCTTGTGAATGGGAATGAAGAAAAAATTGATGTTTCAAAAGTTGCTATTTCGGTGAATGGGATTGAACTTCAGGATCGTGAATTTGTATCTTCTATTTTAGAATCACGTGAGCCTAATGCAAGTGTTGCATCGGTTCTGTCCACATATGAGATCATGGATCAAATTCAATCCCAATTAGAGTACTAAATATTATTCTTCGATCAGAGGAATTTTCTTTGCATGAATTATTTTAGATAGTACTAATTCAATTGGCGCCGTCATGGCACTTTCGTGGCTTGAATCATTCAGAAGTGAAATTATATCCCCCATCTCTACCTGTCGATTTTTTGGGTGCTTTTGGATCTCTTTAAGGTAATACTCAATAGTTGATTCTGAACTGCTATTAAAGACCTTCTGGATCTCGGCAAGTGCCCACTGTTCTAGACCTAAGTTTTCGGCAAGCCACAATGTTTCAATTGCAGCAGCAGCAAGTCCTTGCGTGAGCATTACTTGAATCATTTTTCTGGCTGCCGAATCACCTGGTTTGTCAGATATGTATTTAAAGGCGATTCCCATGGGAGCAAGTAGTTCGTTGAGTGATTTAGCCCCAGCTCCACTTATAAGCACATCATCAGCAGATTGAGGGCAAGAATCTGCCGTGAGTATTGCTGCATCAACAAAGTTATGATTTCCTAATAAGTCACTTAAGGTTCTTTTAAGACTTGGTGGCGCACTATTTGCATCAACATATACGCTCTTTTGAGTGATGTGAGGTATTAAGTCTTTTAAAACCTTGATTGCAGAACTTGCAGAGTTTATTGAAATAAGAATTTGAGCATTTTTTACAATTTGATTATCAATATGGTTAATTTCAAAATATGGTGCCGTAATGCCCTTAGAAGATAGTAATTTAGATAAAGTCTGTGCCCGATTATCGGAACCAATAATTAGAATTTCCATCTGTTTACTTATTCATTTGAAGTTACATTTTCCCAAGCAAAGATCTCTTTCTGCTTTTCATTCATAAATGATGCTGGCTCTGCGCTTCCAAGAAAGCGACTTCCTGCCGCAAGTTTACGTGAGAGTGCATTTGAAACAACCCTAAGTGCAGGAAGCCATTTTGTTAACTCATGTGTCCCTGTTTGGGCAACGATGCCAAGCGCCGCTACTACATTATTATTCCAATCCAGAATAGGTACTGCTATCGATGATGCACCAAGTGACATTTCATCACGTGTTGTTGCATAGCCATCCTTTAAAACAGACGCGAGTTGCTTTTGCATAGTTCTTTTATCAATAATACTTTTCGTTGTTTCTGCGGTAAGACTAATAAGGGCAGCCTCGATTACTTCTTCAGGTGAATATGCTAATAAAACTTTTCCCACAGCAGTTGTGTGTAAAGGAAGTCTTGCGCCTGTTTTTCCAAGGATGGGATATGAGCGCTGGCCAGCGATACGTTCTATATATAACGATCTCATTCCATCCCGTATAGCAAGCTGCACATTGTCTTTTGTAACATGAAAAAGATCTTGCATATAAGGCAGAGCAACTTCTCGAAGTTCAGTTTGAACCGGGGCAAGTAGTCCAAGTTGCCAAATGCGCCCACCAATTTCATAGGAACCTATGGAATTTCTAACTAGTGCTCCCCATATTTCAAGTTCTCCAACTAATCTGTGCGCGGTTGCAAGGGGTAGCCCCGAACGCCTAGCAATTTGGGAGAGGGTTAATCTTCGATGTTCGGCATCGAAGGCATCCAAAATTGTTAGTGACCGAGAGGTTACCGATTTACCTGTTTTTACCTTGGAGTTCATAGTTTTTTGAATACTTAGAATGGGTAAGGTGCGATCTCACTTCGTACAGTGAGCCACTGTGTTTCGGTGAACGCTTCGATGTTTGCCTCCACGCCACCAAATCTTGAACCATTTCCTGATGCGCCAACGCCTCCAAATGGAACGTTCGCTTCATCGCCGACAGTCATTTCATTGATATGCACTATGCCCGATGGAACGGAATCAGCAATTTGCATAGCTGCTCCGACGTCTCCCAGGATTGAAAGTGACAAACCATATTGATTTTCACTTGCCAGAGCAATTGCTTCTTCAATAGTTTTGAACTTGATAACTGGGGCAACTGGACCAAAAACTTCTTCTGCATATGCAGGCATATCTGTTTTTACATTAGCCAAGACGGTTGGCTTATAAAATAAGCCATCATGAGTTCCGCCCGCGACTAGCGTGGCTCCTGCTGCCACAGATCGCTTAACTAAGTCATCGACACGATCGAGTTGCTTTTGATCAATGATTGGACCTAGCGCTACTTGATCTGTTGCAGGGTTTCCAACAGGTAGGTGAGATGCTTTTTCACCCAGTGCTTTGAGATAGTCTTCATAAATTGACTCATGCACTAAATGGCGGCCAGTAGTCATACAGATTTGGCCTTGGTGCAAGAATGAACCGAATGCTCCTGCGCTTGCTGCCTTCGCAACATCAGCACCAGGAAGCACGATCATTGCGTTATTTCCACCGAGTTCAAGGTGTGCTCGCTTATCGTGGCGCGCAGCCAACTCTCCAACTTTGCGGCCAGCAGGAGTTGAACCTGTGAAGGAGATGATTCGTACTTCAGGAGCAGTAACAACAGCTTCTCCAATTTCTACTCCTCCAGGTAGCAAATGCAGCAACCCTTCAGGAAGTCCAGCTTCCTGGAAAATTCTTACAATTGAAATACCACCAGTCATGGTTGTACGTGGGTCTGGCTTCAGCAGTACGGCATTTCCAAGTGCTAATGCTGGCGCTACCGAACGAATTGAGAGAATTAATGGAAAGTTAAATGGAGAAATAACTGATACAACGCCAGCAGGGCGGCGACGAGAAAAACTCCAGTGTGGATCATTTGATGGAAGCACAGATCCCATTGGGTGCCCTGGAAGCCCTGCAGAAGCAAAGCAAATTTCAGATGCAAGGTGAGTTTCAAGTCCAGCCTTTGGCGGGATTGCGCCAGTTTCGCGAATAACCCATCCTTGAATCTCTTCTGCATATTGATTCCAGAGATCGCCAGCCTTACGCAAAATCGCTGCCCTGTCTTCAGGCTTTCTATTTGCCCACTCGTGCTGCGCGATGCTTGCCTTTTTTGCACTTGCGAGTACATCTTTGACTGATGCAATTCCTAGAGTTCCTAAGGAACTACCTGTCGCAGGTTCATTTATTTGAACGTCTGCTCCGCCGCCTTTGACCCAGGCGCCGTTGAATATCTTTCCGCCCCAGATTGCTTGATCGAGTAGTGTCATTTTTTTCCTCCTGTAAGGTTTGGTTAAATCTATTTATTCTTTTTTAGGAATAACCTGATAACTCACTGGAAAGAGCGAGATATTCCAGCGTGCATTAATTTCACCCCAAATTCCTTTAGGGAAGAAAAGTGTCACAAAAATTGCGAGTAGGCCGATAATTACCAGATACCAAAGTCCTGATTGGCTGAAATATTTGTCCGTAAAGTAATACATGAAGGCACCGATTACTGGACCTTCAATAGTTCCTAGTCCTCCAATGAGAACCATAAATATCATAAATGCTGAATACCCAACTCCAAATATTTCATTTGGGGAAGCTACTCCGATTGCTTGAACGCAGATGACAGATCCAGCGCCCGCACATCCCATAGCAGCAATAACATATACAATTCTTTTTACCCAATTAACTTTTATGCCAATGGAATTTGCTGCAACTTCATTGTCTCGTATTGATTGAAGACCAAGTCCTAAGCGAGATCTAAGAAGCGTAAAGCTTGCTATGAGGGCAAACACTAAAAATCCTAACGCCATCCAGTATGTGTAAAGGTTTCTTAATTCAGGGGCGCTTGTGTAATGAGCAACACTTCGGCCTTTACCAGCACCAAGGTTTGGAAAGCGCGTAACTATCAATCTAACCGTTTCAGCGATAACCCATGTTCCAATGGCAAAGTAACCACCGCGTAAACGAAATGCAAGGAAAGAAAGAGGTATCGCAATAACTCCCACGATCAATGTGGCAATGATTCCACTTTCATAGGTACTCATGCCATGGTCATTAAATACAAATACGCCATAAGCACCTAACCCGATGAATGCTTGCTGGCCAACTGAGATCATTCCTGCATAACCTGCAAGCAGGTTCCACATGGATGCCAATGTGATTAGATAGAAAAGCTTTACCCATTCACTTGTAATTGATTGATCTAAAATTTTTGGAGCGATAATAAGCACTACCAAAATAAAAATAGCAAAAACTGCACCAAGAAGTGATTTTTTGCGCGAACGTTCGACTACTACAGAACTCATCGGAGCGCCTCCTTACCTAATAATCCATTTGGTCGGAAAGCAAGTACACCCAGGAAGACTAAGTGGCCAACAAGAAGAGGAATTTCAGGACTAAATTGTCCAGCAACCGTCTGTGCTACTCCAAGAACTATTCCGCCTAGAACTGTTCCCCACAGCGAACCGAGTCCTCCGATGATTACAGTTTCAAATGCGAATAGAACCGTTAGATGGCCATCGTAAGGAGAAACCCCGCCTTGCCGCATTCCAAAAAGGACACCAGCAAGAGTTAAAGTGGCAAAGGAAATTCCCATTGCAACTCCATAAACTTTTCGGTGATCTACTCCCATCAGGCGAAGAATTTCACTATCGTCTGCAGCTGCACGCATATATCTGCCCATTTTTGTTCTTGCCATATATTGCTGCAAAGCAGCGATTAAAATAATGGATAGACAAAGTGTTAGTAATGGAAATGTTCCAATACTTACCATGTTGTTAAGCTGAATGCTGCTGGTTGCCAGACTTCCAACAGGTAGCTGCTGTACGTTGTTTGTATAGAGCTGAGTAAATGCATTTGGAATAATAATGGATATACCAAAAGTCACCATAAGGGGAGCAAGTTCACCCATGCGAAGTGCTCTTTGAAACAAGATTCTTTGCACGTAATAGCCAATAACTGCCATTACCGGAACCACAATAATGAGTGTGTACCAAGTACTCATGCCAGAATATTTGATAGTAATAAAGGCAAGGTAACCACCTAGCGTCATTAGGTCTCCATGAGCCAGATTCACAATCCTCATGACACCAAATGCTATAGAGAGTCCTACAGCAGACATTGCAAATAAGCCGCCAAGTAATATTCCTTGGGCTATTGAGTTAAGCCATATCACTGGGCACCTCCTGCACTTGGAGCATTATCAAAAGATTGAACTGAGTGACCAAAGTATGCATCTGTAATTTGTTGATGCGTCAGATTTGCGGGAGTTCCTTCTAGCAATAAATGACCTTCTAACATGCAGCCAATGCGATCAGCGACACCTAGCGTGCGCTTCAAATCTTGCTCAACCAAAATGATACTTAGGCCTTGCTTTCGAATGTCAGGGAATGATGTATAAATTTGCTCAACAATTATTGGCGCAAGCCCTAATGAAACTTCGTCAAGAAGGATGAGATCTGGATTAGACATCAATGCTCTGCCAATTGCGACAGCTTGCTGCTCCCCACCTGATAAACGTGCGGAATTTCGGTCTTTAAGTTTTTCTAGGATAGGAAGTAATCCATAGACAGATTTTAAGTTCCAAGGACCTTTTCTATTTGTGCCTGCCCCAACGAGTAAATTCTCTTCAACAGAAAGGCTATGAAATAGACGCCGCCCCTCTGGGACTAAAGCTATTCCATCTTGAGAGCGCTTGAAATCTGGATCCTTTGTTACGTCCTGACCCTTAAAGGTAATGCTTCCATTGACTGCTCGTATTGAACCGGCGATTGTTTTTAATAAAGTTGATTTACCAGCGCCATTTGCTCCAACCAAAGCAAACAATTCTCCTTCTTCTACCTTAAAAGAAAGATCTGAGACAGCCGTCAGGTCGCCATAACCTGCGGAAATATTTTTTACTTCAAGAATAGCCACTAGATACCTGCCCCAAGATAAACCGATAAGACTTCTTCACTCTTTAATACTGCATCTGGATTTCCGTCTTGGATGATTTCTCCAGAAGCTAGACAAATAAGGCGATCAACAACGGCAACAAGTGCTTGAACAACATGTTCGATCCAGATGATTGTCACACCAGCAGATTTTAAGCTTCTAATTGTTTGAACCAATGAAGCGCACTCTGCCTCGGTCAAGCCTCCAGCGATTTCATCAAGAAGTAACAACTTTGGTTGCGTGGCAAGGGCGCGAGCAAGCTCTAGTCTTTTTCTGGCCAGCAATGTGAGGCTGCCAGCACGTTGATTTGCGAATTGCAACATTTCACTTTTTTCTAGCGCTTCCAATGCAGCGTTTTGTGCAGCAGCGCCACGTAAGTTTCCACCGAATGACGCACCAGCTAAAACGTTTTCAAAAACCGTTAAGTGTGTAAAGGGACGTGGAATTTGAAAGGAGCGACCGATTCCATTTCTTGAGCGTTCTTCAGCGCTTTGCTTTGTGATGTCACTTCCAACAAATGATATTGACCCACTAGTTGCAAGCTCAGTTCCATTAATAATGCTGAGTAAAGTTGTTTTTCCCGCCCCATTTGGTCCGACGATGCCGACCGCTTCTCCTTCATTAAAAGAAAGAGAGACATTGCTGAGTACTTGTAAGTTTCCATACGACTTGCTAACCGCGTTTATTTCAAGGATTGAATTATTCACGCCTTATTCACAAGCCTTCCGGTCGATGGATTGCGCCCAAACATATGAGCATTGACAATTTATAGTCGTTCCCAACGGGAAAACACTACAACTCCTTCCATCTAACGGAAAGGGGGGTAACCTGGGAATTTCTAAAGAGGAAAATTCCTTCTAGCTTTATAACAGTTTTATAACAGGAAACAGGAGAGAAAATGCGCGTAACAGCTGCCGTCCTCAATAGCTATGACACCCCCTTTCACGTTGAAGAACTTGAAATAGGTGAGCCAGGAGCAGGTGAGGTTCGCGTCAAAATTCTCGCTGCCGGAATATGCCATACCGATGGGTTAGCGCAGCATGCAGATCTCCCATTTCCAACTCCCGGAGTTTTAGGTCATGAAGGTGCTGGGGTTATTGAAAAAATTGGGCAAGGAGTTACATCTGTAAAAGTTGGCGACGCAGTGATAATTGGTTGGCCGTGGTGTGGAGTGTGCGAACACTGCATTACTGGTAACCCTAGATATTGCGACCAACTCGGACCGCTTCTAGCTGGTGGTGGACGTTCTGACGGAACGACATCGCTTTCACGAGATGGCAAACCTATCCATAGTCATTTTTTTGGCCAGTCTTCATTTTCAACATTCGCTATTGCTCACGAATCAAGTTTGGTTAAAGCACCTGATGGAATTGAAGTTGAAAAATTAGGACCTCTTGCCTGTGGAATTTCAACTGGTGCTGGCGCAGTTTTTAACGCGCTAAAACCTGGCTTAGGTTCAACACTTGTTGTGTACGGAACAGGCGCGGTAGGTCTTGCAGCGATCATGGCGGCAAAAAATACTGGAGCCTCAAAAATTATTGGAGTCGACCTACATGACTCACGGCTTAAGTTAGCTAAAAAATATGGTGCTACGCATGTAATCAATGCATCTAAGCAAGATCCAGTTGAAGAGGTAAAGAAGATTTGCGGAAGACTTGCTGATTTTGCACTTGAGTGCACTGGAAATACTAAAGTTGTAAGGCAAGCTATAGATAGCGTGGGAATGCTAGGCACCGCATGTCTTATTGGTGGAGCCCCTGCTGGCGCTGAATTTTCAGCCGACCATCTCACTACATTATGGGGCAAGCGAATTGTCGGCATGCTGGGGGGAGAAAGCACAAGTAAGAAGCTTATTTCTGGGCTCCTTGAGTTAAATGCTCAAGGACGTTTTCCATATGATGAGTTGCTTGTTGAATATCCTCTTTCCCAGATTAACGAAGCACTCGCTGCTTCTTACTCTGGAGAAGTTTTAAAACCAGTACTCAGGATGCCCCACTAATAATCTTTAGATTATTTGCTCATTATCGTATTGATAATTTGAGCAAGTTCCTTTGTGCAGCACAGAAATGGTGAGTGATCACTTTCGATCCGAACTACATCTGTGGCTCTTCCTGACATCGCTTCCTGCGCAAAAACTGGGATTGCATTGTCCTGGTCACAGATTATGTATGACGACGGAACTTGTTTCCAAGCTACCTCTGTGAGGGGTTGATTAAAAGCAACCAAACTTTGAGTGCGAAGTGCTGCAGTAGCTTTTTTAGCAACCTCTGGGGTGCACATGTTATAAAAAATGTTTTCTGGGATATTTGCAGTCAAGCGTGACTTATCTGGGGCTTCTTCCCACCAATCTGGAGCAACGCCTCCGACTGCAGCGAATAAAGATTCACCCGCATCTAGCATGAATGCCGTCATATAAATAAGTCTTTTAACATTTGAGCAGCCTGCTGCTCCCTGAGTGATAACAACTCCACCGTAAGAGTGGCCAAGAACTACGCAATCTCCATCAATTGAATTAATTGCTTTGTGGACTACAGCAGCATCTGCATACATATCTCCCAGTGCAGCATTTGCAAGCCCGACGCTGGGCAACTCAACAGTGACCGATTTGATGTTCAGTGCTTCCAATTCTTTTTGGAGTGCAGAAAATCCAGCTCCGTTGTGCCATGCACCGTGAACTAGCAGGAGCGTAGGTTTCATTGTTCGACTTTAAAGCCTAACCTCTGGTTTTGCAAAGCTTTTGTTCGCATAACGACAATTA
>CAIKNE010000107.1 GCA_903828695.1 uncultured Burkholderiales bacterium
ACCTCCAAAATAACATCTATGGAGTTAAGGCCCTTAAAGCGAATGGTTTGAAAAATATTGGACTTATTTTCAGCTATCGAAGATTGGCCAACAAGTATCAATAATAGTAGGAGTAATTTTTTCATGGAAATAATCGGTTTATGCCCCAATGGGATTAAATGAGTTGCAACCCAACCTAAATAGTATCGGCTTGAAGGCCCTAGATCTTGAGTGTCAAAACTCAGATTTTGGGGCTAAAGCACCAAAAACTAGGATAAAAATATACTTTTTCCTTGTTCCAGATTCATTTTAGGCCTGAATCGAGGGGGGTGGATGCATCCCTAAGGGATTAAAGGGGGGATGGGTGTATTGGGATCAGTGCAAAATCAATGAGCGGTGAGTGTCAGATGCTTTATTTGGCTATTAAATTTGCTACCTTGGGTATCACACTCACACCGCTTTTTTTAATTTTACAAAAATAGAAATGGAGACTTCCAATGAAATCAACTTTACCAAGAATCGCTCTCGCCGCAATTTTGGCAGTACTGGCGGGAACGTCCACAGCGCAAACAACTGCAAATCCAATGGACATCATCCCCGATGTGATGCCCTTTGACGTACCCTACGGTACCCCCATTGGGCTTGATAAAGCCGAGGCACTCATCAACGCAGTCATTAGTGAGTCTAAGAGACGTAATTGGAAAATGAATATCGCAGTGGTCGATTCGGGCGGTAATTTGGTGGCTTTTCAGCGAATGGACGGGGCGCAGTACGCCTCCATACAAATCGCAGAACACAAAGCGCGGACTGCTGTGCGCTTTCGCAGAGAAACCAAATTGCTTGAAGACGCAATCCAAAAGTTTGCCTACGTCGCCACCTTAGATGATGTCATTGCGTCTAGAGGGGGAATACCGTTGGTGGTTGACGGTAAGATTGTGGGCGCATTAGGATGCTCGGGGGGTACGGGGTCCCAGGACGAGGCAGTGTGTAAATTTGGGGCAGCTCAGTTAAATAAATAAAATGTTTTCTTAAAAACACCATGAGGGGCCTTTTAGAGGCCCCTTTTGCATTTCATTTGTGTGACTTTTTGGACTGGTACTGTCTTTGAATAGACAAACTAAGCCTTAGTGTAAGTTCAGGCGCGGGGCGTGAATCTAATCTTAAAGAGTGGTTTATGATAGCCCTCTGTAAATTTGCAACTCAACTTTTGACTCCGGAGAAAAAATGTCTGTTGAATTAAATTCCGTTAGCGATCACCCTAAAGGACTTATCGAGTCCGTATTCACAGATCCGATCAGCCATGCGTTTAAGCGTTGGGCTGCGGTGATTAATTTTTGGATATACGTGTCCTGTATTTCAATGGCTTTGGAGACTGTTGAGCCCTACGGAACTGAATATCTAGATATGTTTCATTTTGTAGAGTATTCGGCTGTCATTTTCTTTATTTTGGATTACGCTGGAAATGTTTATTTTGCCGTTAATAGGTTTAAATATATTATTAGTTTTTGGGGTTTGGTTGATTTAGTCTCCATCCTACCTACCATTTTGCAGATCTTGAATTTGGGTATGTTACAAGGTGCAAAAGTCTTTCGCTTACTCAGGGTAGTTCGTGTGCTGCGAGTTTTGAAGATGGCTAAGGCAGCATTGAAAGAGTTGACCAATAAAGTTAAATCTGCAAACCCAATTGTTACGAACCTAAGAATTTACTTTATTGCATTATTCTCTGTTTTAATGATCTCGAGTAGTTTGATGTTCTTTGTCGAAGGAGGGCTTTACTCCCAAGAAGCATTGGAGGCCGGGCAGGCCGCATTAGACGCGGAGCTCAAAATAAATCCACTCCCAGCAGACGCGCCCCCCGAGGCAGCTAAATTTCTACCTCAAGACCCCGTTAGTCACAACCCGATTCCTGAGGATAAACGTTTTTACACCTCAATACCGGCCTCAATGTGGTGGTGTATTGTTACTTTAACGACAACCGGTTATGGTGATATGTTTCCCATTACCTTTTGGGGCAGAATCATCGCAGCGGTCACTATGTTGCTAGGGTTGGTGCTGTTTGGTGTTTTGATGAACATTGTTGGCAAAACTTTGATGGTGCTTTTGTTTGGTGAGTCGGCGGATGAAAAACACGTGGCTGATAAAAATACGCTGATCACGGGAATGCTTCACCTAGACCTTATCACCCCAGAGCAAACTGTAGTTTTGTTAAAGCTGAGCGAAGATGAGTTGAGAGATCACTTTAAGAAAATCTAAGTTGATACAAGTTGGGGCTATCAATCGCTAATAAAAGTTACTCATTTCAGTTTTAATTAAGTCTATGCAATCAACCTCTATCTCGCAGCTTCAAAGTGTGCCTGAGTTCGGCCTCATTATTGTTGGCGATGAAATTTTGTCCGGTAAGCGCGCTGATAAACACATGAGCAAGGTCATCGAACTCCTCCATGCTAGGGGGCTGACTTTGTCACAAGTTGAGATCGTTGGGGACTCGCGCGCTCGCATCACCAAACTGCTTGAGATGGCTTTTGATACCTCTGGCGTCTATTTCTCCTGCGGCGGTATAGGCGCGACTCCAGATGACCATACGCGCCAATGCGCTGCTCAGGCGCTTGGCCGGGATTTAGCATTGCACCCTGATGCAGAGGTTCTCATTCGCCAGCGTATGAAAGATCTGGCCAAGGAATCAGGCACTGAGTACCAAGCGGATCATCCCGATAACATTCACCGACTCAATATGGGGGTTTTTCCAGTAGGCGCGGAGTTGATCCCAAACCCCTACAACAAAATTCCGGGCTTCACCTGTGAGGGAAGCCAGGGTACCGTGCATTTTGTGCCAGGCTTTCCCGTTATGGCTTGGCCGATGATTGAATGGGTTTTAGACAGTAAGTACAAACACTTTCATCAACTCTCCAATACACAGGAGCTGTCGGTCATTGTTTACGGGGCAATGGAGGCTGCCTTAACACCTCACATGATTGCGATAGAGGCCGCCTTCCCCGGGATCAAGGTGTTTAGTTTGCCAAGTGTTGATCATCCCGTTCACGGTAAACACATTGAGCTCGGTGTTAAGGGGGCAAAACCATGGGTCGATCAAGCCTACCAAGCGTTAAAGCAAAGAATGATCGATTTTGGTGCATCCATGGGCCCTGAAATGGTGCGATGATAATTCGCATTATTTTGGTGCGAATTCTTATTTAATTCTAAAGAATTAATATTTATTACTCCCAGTTTTGAAATAAGCAGATACTTCCTCATTTTCTGTAAAAATGCCCCAGAGTGGATGCACAATCTAACGTTTTCGTTGTTATTGGTACTCTGAGTGGATGGCATAAATTCTGCTCATTGAAACCTTTAAGATTTCACTAACCTTTTCCCTTAGGAGATACCCAGATGGCCAAAAACGTGGCAGACGTCATGAAACTAGTTAAAGAAAACGAAGTTAAATTCGTTGACTTTAGATTTACAGATACCAAGGGCAAAGAGCAACACGTTACAGTGCCAATTTCTGCTTTTAACGAAGAAAAATTTACTGAAGGCCATGCTTTTGATGGCTCTTCAATTGCCGGTTGGAAAGGTATTGAGGCATCCGACATGTTGCTCATGCCTGATGCTGGATCAGTGTTTTTGGATCCCTTCTTTCAAGAGCCAACTATTGCACTTTCATGCGATGTATATGAGCCTTTTGAGCGCAAGCCCTATGACCGCGATCCAAGATCTATTGCAGGCCGTGCTGAGGCTTACCTTAAATCATCCGGTTTAGGCGATACAGCCTACTTTGGTCCTGAGCCTGAATTCTTCATTTTTGATGACGTACGTTGGTCCAATGAAATGGGCGGCGCTTTCTTCAAAATTGACGAATACGAAGCACCTTGGAATTCTGGTGAAAAATTAGAAGGCGGAAACCGCGGTCATCGTCCAACAGTTAAGGGCGGTTACTTCCCAGTTCCTCCAGTCGATAGCATGCAAGATATGCGTGCAGAGATGTCATTGCTCTTAGAGGAGATGGGCATCCCTGTTGAAGTTTTTCACCACGAAGTTGCTGGTGCAGGTCAAAACGAGATTGGTACAAAATTCTCGACTTTGGTTGAGCGTGCCGACTGGACTCAAAAATTGAAGTATGTCGTTTGGAACGTTGCCAATGCATACGGCAAGACTGCCACCTTCATGCCCAAGCCTTTGGTTGGGGATAACGGATCCGGTATGCACGTCCACCAATCTATTTGGAAGGGCGGCAAAAACCTCTTTGCAGGTACTGGATACGCGGGTCTGAGTGACTTTGCGCTTTACTACATCGGCGGAATCATCAAGCACGCACGTGCATTGAACGCGATCACAAATCCAACAACCAATAGCTACAAGCGTTTGGTTCCTGGTTTTGAGGCTCCAGTTAAGTTGGCCTATTCAAGCCGTAACCGTTCTGCTTCCATTCGTATCCCTTACGTTAACAGCGATAAGGCGCGACGCATTGAGGCTCGTTTCCCGGATCCAATGGCCAACCCATACTTGTGCTTCTCTGCACTGATGATGGCGGGTCTCGACGGTATTGAGAACAAGATTCACCCCGGTGAAGCAGCGACTAAAGACTTGTACCATTTGCCACCAGAGGAAGATGCATTGGTTCCAACCGTTTGTCACAGTTTGGACCAAGCACTAGAGTATTTGGACAAGGACCGTGCGTTCTTGACTAAGGGCGGCGTATTCTCTGACTCTATGATTGACGCCTACATTGATCTGAAGAACCAGGAAGTTACACGTTTCCGTATGGCTACTCACCCAGTTGAGTTTGATATGTATTACTCACTGTAAACTGAGCAACCTGTCTCATGAAAAAGGACGGCGTTGCCGTCCTTTTTTCATGAACAAAAGATTTAAATATTAAGAGCTACTTCAGATGACCTCACTAACACAGATTATCCGGGGCGTCTGTTTGGGATTTTTGATGACTCAAACGGCTGATGCCCAAGTTGAGCCTGAGATTTGGAGGTGTGGAAACCTATTGACCAATCAACCCAGCACGCAAAGTGTTGACGGTGTAAGAGCAAAGTGTCAACTGTTAAATGGCACGCGTGCTTCAGTCACTCTGGCTGGAAATCCACCTAACCCGAACTCATCTGTTAAAAATGGTGTGATGGGCAACGCGGTTAAAACTGATAAATTGTCTCACCTTGGAGAAACTCAAACCGAGCCTTATCAACCCAGCTCGCAAGGGCAGATGTCAAAGGCTATTTTATTGAATGAAAAGGCCCAAATAATATCGAGGCAAACGCTCTTGGAGGAGCGACTGAGAAGTCCAGCCCTGAGCTCTACAGAAAGAAAAGAGACAGAGGCAGAGCTTAGGCGCAATTATGCTGATCTGAATGGCTTGGCGCGAGAAATTGCAAAACTCCCATAACCCTCATAACCCTCATAACCACATCCCTTCACTCAGGGTGTGTATTTAACAAGAAAGGTGAGCTTTGAACTTTGATTCACGTTTTGTTCCCTATGACTTATTGGCAACTTTAGTCGTAGTTGCGGATCAACATGGCCGAGTAATCTTTGCCAACTCTGCGTTCGAGGAGGTCATGGAGATTCCGAGGCGCTTCATTGAGGGCACTTCTCTTCTTAATCTGTTCGTTGAAAAAGATTTTTTTGAAAACGCCATAAACGGTGCAAGGGATAAAGAATTTGCGGCTTTTAGGTTTGATGCACACGTTAAATCTCCTCCTAAAGAGGACATCGCTGTTCATGTTATTTTGGTGCCTCTTGATCAAAATAATGATATTTTGATTGAATTGCTTCCCTTGGATAAGCAAAACAGGATTGATAAAGAGGAGCGTCTACTTGATCAAGCACAGGCCAACAAGGAGTTGATTCGTAACTTAGCACATGAAATCAAAAATCCCCTGGGTGGAATTCGCGGTGCAGCGCAGTTGTTGGAGATGGAAATCGAATCTAAAGACCTGATTGAGTACACCCAGGTCATCATTCGCGAGGCAGATCGACTGCAGGCACTCGTCGATCGTTTACTCGCGCCTCACAGAAAACCACATGTCGTTGCATCTGTCAATATTCACGCCGTGTGTGAGCGGGTGAGGTCTTTGATACTGGCTGAGTTTCCAAAAGGCCTTCAAGTGGTCCGCGATTACGACATTTCAATTCCTGAGTTCATGGGCGATGTTGAGCAACTGATTCAAGCTATTTTGAATTTGGTTCATAACGCTGCTCTGGCCCTGTCAGAGCAGATAGCAAAAGGGACGGGAAAAATCACTTTACGCAGCAGAATCGCACGGCAAGTAACATTTGGCAAGCAAATGAACCGATTGGCACTGGAATTGCATGTCATTGATAACGGTCCCGGGATTCCGTTGGCCATCAAGGATAGGTTGTTTTACCCTTTGGTCTCGGGGCGAGACGGAGGGTCGGGCTTGGGTTTGAATTTAGCGCAAACTTTTATTCAACAGCATTCGGGTGTCATTGAATGCCAAAGCGAGCCGGGTAAAACAGATTTCATGATTTTGATTCCACTGCCATAAAGGCTTTTGTATTCATGGGCTTGGCAAGTGTTTAGGTAAATATTCAGTGATAAAACTAGAGGTATCCCTTTAAATGAAAACTATTTGGATCGTTGATGATGATCAGTCTATCCGCTTTGTTCTAGAAAAAGCGTTGATGCGTGAGGATATGCCAACAAGAAGCTTTACGAATCCTCAAGAGGTTTTGAAGGCTCTTGAGAATTGCGCACCAGAAGATGAGCCGCAAGTATTGGTGAGTGATATTCGCATGCCCGGTGGTACGGGGTTAGACCTTTTGACTGCCGTGAAAGAGAAGCACCCAGCGTTGCCTGTCATCATCATGACGGCTTATTCAGATTTAGACAGCGCTGTGTCCTCCTTTCAAGGAGGAGCGTTCGAGTACTTGCCCAAGCCCTTTGATCTTCCCAAAGCGATCGAGCTGATTCGACGCGCAGTCGATGAGAGCAAGCGCGAACAAGGGGACTCTGTCAGCGCAAGGTTGTCGGCTCAGATGTTGGGGCAAGCGCCCGCGATGCAAGAGGTCTTCAGAGCGATTGGGCGGTTAAGTCAAAGCGTTGTGACCGTCATGATTACAGGTGAATCGGGCTCTGGTAAAGAGTTGGTAGCCAGGGCACTTCACAAGCATTCGATCCGGGCAAGTGGCCCTTTTGTTGCAATCAACACAGCAGCTATACCCAAAGACCTTTTGGAGAGTGAGCTCTTTGGTCATGAGCGAGGCGCCTTCACAGGCGCTCAAACCATGCGAAGAGGGCGATTTGAGCAGGCTGAGGGGGGCACATTATTCTTAGATGAAATTGGTGACATGCCTTTTGATCTTCAGACTCGTCTTTTGCGTGTGCTCAGTGATGGGAACTTTTACCGTGTGGGCGGACATGTCGCACTAAAGGCCAATGTCCGTGTTATTGCAGCTACGCACCAAGACCTAGAACAGCGCGTTAAAGACGGCGTGTTTAGAGAGGATTTGTTTCACCGCTTGAATGTGATTAGGCTTCGTTTACCAGCGCTGCGCGAGCGCTTGGAGGACATCCCAATGCTCACGCATCATTTCCTTCAACAAAGCGGTCAACAGCTCGGGGTGGAGTCCAAGCGAATTGCAGAAAGTGCTATTGCAGTTTTACAAGCATTTTCTTTCCCTGGCAACGTTCGCCAACTTGAAAACATCTGTCACTGGCTAACCGTCATGGCTCCGGCTCAAACGATTGAGCCCAAGGACCTGCCCCCTGATGTATTGCAATCTGTGGCCAATGCTGGATTTGATATCGCCTCTTTAACGGCGCAGAGCGGGTCGAGCAATTCTTCAGGCGCTGCAACTTACCCAAGCGCCCAAGCGATATCAAATGCCCCAGGCTCCCCAGGCTTTAGCGCAACGGCTGGAGCCTTTGGACAACCCTCAAACCTCGTCGGCAATGGATCCAGCGCAGCTGGCTTTAACCCGGGTTTGACCAGTATTGGGTCCACTGCCACCAACAACCTCTCCCCCCCAACGGGAGGTGGAACTGTTGGATCCCTCAACCCAACTGCAGCAACTCATTTTGGAGCGGATTGGCAAGTTGGATTGGAGGCTCAGGCCATGTCTTTATTGGTTGCGGGGCATCAAGATGTATGGGATATATTGTGCAGGCGATTTGAGAGTACGCTCATTCAAACAGCACTCGCAAATACGAGAGGCAGACGCATAGAGGCAGCTCAAAAACTAGGTATCGGCAGAAATACGATCACTCGAAAGATTCAAGAGCTTGGGTTAGAGTGATGGGGTGTGATGGGGTGTCATGGGGGGAGCAAACTTATAGCGACTGCTAGGGTTTAAGCCAACACCCATGAATATGAAGGCTGGTTAATCGAATACAGCTATCACGGGAGTGTGATCACTTGGACGCTCGTTTTTGCGAGGGCGTTTATCAATCACACACCGGGTTAATGCAGCGCGAAGTTGATGGCTCACCAAAATATGATCAATCCTCATGCCCCGGTTTCTTTTGAATGCAAACTCTCTGTAATCCCACCACGAGTAGTTTTTCTCTGCGGGTTCGAATTCTCTAAATGCATCTTTGAAACCTAAATCAATCAGCGCTTGGAGGTGCGCCCGCTCCTCTTGTGTACAGTGAATCGTACCCTCCAGTCCAACCGGATCCCAAACGTCTTTGGCGTCAAAGGTGATATTAAAGTCCCCCATGAGAACCATCTTAGGATGGCTCACCAGTTCAGATTCAATCCAGTTGTGCAAGGCTGTAAGCCACCTCATTTTGTATTCGAATTTGTCACTGCCTGGGGCTTGACCGTTGGGGAAATAAGCGCCGATGATGCGAACCCCGTTGACGCTTGCAGAGATAACACGCGCCATATCATCGTCGAAACCGGGAATGTTTTTAACAACGTTCTCGAGCGGGTATTTTGATACCAGTGCAACGCCGTTGTAGGTCTTTTGTCCGTGAAAAGCAATATGAAACCCAGCATCGATAAACTCTTTTGCAGGAAATTTATCATCCGTAGTCTTGGTCTCTTGTATGGCCAGCACATCAACCCCGGTGTTGGAGGGGATGGTTTCATCTAAATTGATGGGGTCTTTAGATAACCAATCCAACACCTGGGGTAAACGTACGCCCAAGGAATTGACATTCCA
>CAIKNE010000108.1 GCA_903828695.1 uncultured Burkholderiales bacterium
CCACCAGTAAGCAAAACAATTGGAGCAGTCTCACCAGCTACGCGGGCGATACCAAGAATCATTGCGGTTACTAAGCCTCCGCGGGCTGCAGGAAGAACAATCTGAGCAACGGTGCGCCACTGCGTTCCACCGAGTGCAACACCTGATTCACGAAGGTCTTGGGGAACAAGGAGCAAAATTTCTTCAGATGTGCGAGCAATCGTTGGAATCATCAAAATTGCCAAAGCCAAAGAACCTTCAAATGAATTAAAAGTCTTGCTAAGTGGGTAAACGATTGCAGCGAGGATAAAAAGGCCTGCGACTATCGATGGAACACCTGACATGGCTTGCACTAGAAATTTGATTGGCCGTGCAAAACGACCTCTGATTTCAGTCAGATATATCGCAGTCAAAATACCAATTGGCACACTCATTATCAGGGCTACAAGTACTAATAGAAAAGTTCCGACTATTGCGTGTAGCAAACCACCTTGGCCAATAGGCGCAGTAGGCGGAGTTGAATGCATATCTTTAGTAAATAGACTCCAATGAAAACCTTTATAACCACGAAAAATAACTGAATACAAAATGCTAGCAATTGGAATAATAGCAATGAGAATTCCCATGATCACAAACCCACGGAAAATGGAATCTGACCCAGCGGTTTTTCCTAGTTTAATTCGAGAATAAGTGTAATCAAAGGTTATATATGAGATGAAGAAGACCGATATATATGCCAAGTTTCCCGAAAGTGGAGTGATAGCTACGAGAATTTTGGAAATGATAGCTGATGCCACGAAAATTCCCATTGTAAGTAATCTTTGCGTAGGAGTGGCTCTCCATGGCTTGCCTCGCTTTGGTATAGACGCCTTCGCAGCCGTGGTCGTAGTCATTTGCCGCTCTTTCCGGTGCGCGCAACGATCAAATCCGCAAATGAGTTAACAATCAAGGTAACGACGAAGAGCACGAGACCCGCTGCCATGAGCGCCTTTACTTCTCCTGGGGTTGCTTCACCAAACTTAAGCAAGATCATCGATGCAACGTTTCCGCCGGCTCCGATCAAAACATGCCAATTGATTTTATAAACAATATTGAGCACTGTGTACACAGCAACCGTCTCACCCATCGCTCGGCCAAGACCCAGCATTGCTCCACCCACAATTCCTGAGCGTGCGTAAGGGAATGCGACCGCTTTGATCATTCCAAAGCGAGTTGCACCCAATGCGTATGCAGCTTGAATGCGATCAAGAGGTGTTTGTCCGAAAATTTCACGAGAGATTGATGTAACGATTGGGATAATCATAATTGCAAGAATCAAGCCTGCTATAAAGGGAGAGCGGCTAAAGAAAGGTGCTTCCATTTTAAAGAATGGGACCCAACCAAAGTATGTGTGCAGCAGCTTAGCCCAGTACTCTCCTACAGGTTCTAAAACAAAAAATCCCCATAAACCAAATAGCACTGATGGAAATGCCGCCATGAGATCGATAACTGAAACCATGAATTTTTTCAACGAATTTGGCACATAAAAGGTAAGAAAGAGCGCAGAGAAAACTGAGATTGGGACCGCAATGACGATTGCGATAACGGCGCAAATCAAGGTGCCAATCAACATCGCCGCAATACCAAAGTGTGAGTTCTTTATATCAATCTGATTCGCATCATTTACTGCTGCATTCCATGCACTTCCTGTCAGAAAGTGAATGCCTTGAGATTTAAAAGTTTGAAATCCTTGGACGAGAAGGAAAATAAAGATGAGTCCAAGTATGAGAAGAGAAGAAAGGCCGCCACCTGTGACTACGCGCTGAAAAATCTTGTCTGAAAGTCTTGGCTCTGTAGTTATTTCCCGCTTGGGTGGCAGGGCAGGCTTCTGGGTCAGTGTTGAGCTCACTATCGAATACTTATCTACTAGCGCCTATTGTGAAAGCCCGCTGGGTGGCTAGAAGGTGAACACAAGGTGAACTTAGCCAGGTTGTAGCGTCAGCCCTCGAATTTATAGCCCAACCCACGGACTGTTTGGATAAATACCGGATTGGCAGGATCAGCTTCAACTTTAGCCCGGAGCCGCTTGATGTGGACATCAAGTGTTTTTGTATCACCGAAGTAATCACTACCCCAAACGCGATCAATCAGTTGAGAGCGAGTAAGAACTCTTCCTGAGTTACGCATGAGATATTCAAGAAGTTCAAATTCTTTCAGTGGCAATGATTGTGTTGAACCGTTGACTGTAACGATGTGACGTTCAACATCCATACGCACAGGACCTGCAGTAAGTGTGCCATCAGGAGATTGAGCATCATCGCCTTCTGCTACTCGGCGCAATACTGCCTTGATGCGAGCAACAAGTTCACGAGTCGAATAAGGCTTTGTTACATAATCATCTGCGCCAAGCTCAAGTCCAACAACTTTATCCACTTCAGTATCTTTTGCAGTAAGCATGATGATCGGCACATTAGATTTACTACGAATCTGGCGGCACACTTCAGTTCCAGATAAG
>CAIKNE010000109.1 GCA_903828695.1 uncultured Burkholderiales bacterium
GTCGCAAAAACTCGCAACTTAATGAATTCATCCTTTAAAACCTGAACAACCCGCTTGATCAGCGAATCCCCAAAACTTACTCCCTTCAAGCCTGTTTGCGTGTTACTGATGGAGTAAAAAATAGCCACTGTTGATTTCTTAATATCTTGCGCAGCAGCGGACTCATCCAACAGCGGCGTAATGCTGTCAGCGATGTCGTTTAAGAGCGCAACTTCAACAAAGATAAGTGGCTCGTTGGGTAGACTTGGGTGAAAGAAACCGTAACACCTACGGTCCGAGTCTAAGCGGTTCTTAAGATCGCCCCAACTGCGGATATCGTGCACTGCCTCATATTGAATGAGCTTTTCAACGAGTGAGGCCGGTGAGTCCCAACTCAGTCGCCTGAGCTCCAAGAACGCCACATCAAACCACGTCGAGAAGAGTTGTTCTAATTCAGCGTCAAGGGCTACCAAGCGTTTATTGCTTTTAAGGTGGGGAAGAATTTGGGCCCTCAAGTCCACCAAGAAACGCATGCCGCCCGAGTAAGCCGCAAAGCGCTGCAGTAGACGTGTACGGGGGGAGATCAGGGATCTGCGAAGACGAATCTCAGCTGTCCCCTCATCCGCTGTACCCAAAGCTTCCTCATAAGCCTGACGCGCTCCGCTCACCTCAGTGACATCAGGGCCGAAGTACTCTGACATCAGTAGCCATACTTCTTCCTTGTTCGCCTGCTGAAGCCCAGCGTACCAAATACTAAAGCTCTCAGCACGCCTACCCCCTTCAACCTCACTGACCTTTGTGTCCACGATAGACTGAAGGTGAAGGAGCGGCTTCCTAAGGGCTCTGGGAGGAACCGGCAACACCCTGGGCGCAAGCACAGTGGCGGGCTTGGACTCCTGCGCAGCGGCAACTTTCGCACTCGCCGCCCCCACATTGCCTAGCAAGCGTTGAACGCTGTTTTGTAGCCAAGCGCCTGCTCTCATGGGCAGGTCCGGTGAAAGTAGGGGTTAAACATAGTGTACGTTGTGCGCATTAAAAGGTTAATGAGTGAAGAAAGGACACATATCAGCCTGGTTAAGCTCAACATGATGGTTCTGATAATAAACTTTAATTCCACTTGCTCAACTTTAAATTTCAAATGTTGCAAGGAAAATACATGTGAAAGTTTGTCCTTGCTCCGCTGTCGCACTTTGTGGGCGCCTCTTGTTTTTAATCCACCGTGAACTTCGGCCCCGGCAACGCGGCCACTGGGTGCTAACCGGCCATTCACGGTGCAATCCCGTGAAGCGAATCGTCACAAGCACTGTTCGGCTGACGTGGATTTCCAAGACGTCCCATACTCATGTTTACTCAGACATGGGTAGGTTTGGTTAGGCCTTTAGGAACGGTTCAGGTAAACATTCATTCGTGTGCTTATCGCAAACATTGCAAGCCCCAAAACAATCATGGGCAAACAAAGCCATTGCCCCATGCTGAGCCCCCCCCCCAACAAACCCAAAAAGGCATCGGGCTCTCTAAAGTACTCAGCTATGAATCTTAGGGATCCGTACCCCATCAAAAACGCGCCTGAGACGCACCCTATGGGCCTTGGCTTTTTGGCAAACCACCACAAGACCAAAAACAACAGTAGCCCCTCTAGTAGAAACTGATAAATCTGTGATGGGTGCCTGGGAATGAAGGATCCGCTTTGGGGAAACACCATCGCCCAGGGCAATTGCGGATCCGCAACCCGCCCCCAGAGCTCGCCGTTGATGAAGTTTCCGACCCGCCCTGCGGCGAGTCCGGTTGGAACGCAAGGAGCAATAAAGTCCGTAATCCACAACCATGGCAACTTTTTGTGCCTTGCATAAACGGCCATGGCAACAATCACCCCTAGCATCCCTCCGTGAAAACTCATACCGCCGTGCCAAACCGCAAAAATCTCCAAGGGTTGACTCAGGTACTCAAAAGGTTTGTAGAACAAGCAATAACCGATTCGCCCGCCCAAGACCACGCCTATCGCACCGTAAAAAAGAAGATCTTCAACGCTTTGTTGATCAAAACGCCCCGACTGAGATAGGTCCCTGTAATGCGCCTGCTTCAGGCGCAGGTTGGCCAAAAAAATAAATAACCCAAATGCCACCAAGTAAGTGATGCCATACCAATGGATGGCTAGTGGACCGATTTGAAGAGCGACGGGATCAAACTGAGGGTGAACGAGCATGGATGAGAGGAGGAATTAAAAGGGGGAACGAGATAGGGGGTTTAGTGAAAGGGTAAAGGAGTGGCTACAGAGCCCTTGGCCACAAGTTTTACCTAAACCCCTTTTTTTATTAAATCATGTGGATTATGCACTGACCCTTTGGCTCAGTTACTCTCTCAGGCATTCCCTCACTCCCTCCTTCAGACGGCTCAAAGTCTTGCTAAACTCTCCCCCACCCTCTTTAAACCTTTGGGTTTTGAGCGGGTACCAATGACGCACTATTCTTACCGATCTCTTTTACTCGCAAATCCTTTATTTCATCAACCGCATTTTTGCATCAACTCCCATGGCTACAAATCCAATAAAAATTAATCGTCGCTCAGCCAATATCACTGAGGGCAAGTCCCGCGCACCTAACCGCTCCATGTACTACGCCATGGGTTACACGGAAGGAGACTTTGTCAAACCCATGGTGGGCGTGGCCAATGGGCACTCCACCATTACACCTTGCAACAGTGGACTACAAAAACTCGCGGACGCCGCAATTGCTGGCATTGAAGAGTGCGGCGGTAAGGCTCAGGTGTTTGGCACACCCACCATCTCCGACGGCATGGCGATGGGCACCGAAGGGATGAAGTACTCACTCGTATCTAGAGAGGTGATCTCCGACTGCATCGAGACCTGCGTTCAAGGTCAGTGGCTTGATGGAGTACTCGTCGTCGGTGGGTGCGATAAAAATATGCCGGGCGGGATGATGGGCATCTTGCGCGCCAACGTTCCCGCTATTTACGTTTACGGGGGCACTATTCTGCCGGGCCGCTTCAAGGACAAAGACCTCAATATCGTGAGCGTTTTTGAAGCCGTAGGACAAAACTCCGCCGGCAACTTGAGTGACTCAGATCTGCTGGAGATCGAAAAACGTGCTATTCCCGGCACAGGATCTTGCGGTGGAATGTACACAGCGAACACTATGTCAAGTGCTTTTGAAGCCCTAGGCATGTCACTCCCCTACTCCTCCACCATGGCCAACCCCCATGATGAGAAAGAAAACTCTGCAAAAGAGTCTGCCAAGGTTTTGATTGAAGCCATCAAAGGAGATATCAAACCACGCGATATTGTGACCCGTAAGTCGCTTGAAAACGCCGTCGCTGTCATCATGGCAACGGGTGGCTCCACCAACGCAGTGCTGCATTTCTTGGCAATCGCTCATGCAGCGGAAGTGCCTTGGACGATTGATGATTTCGAGCGCGTGCGCAGAAAAGTACCCGTGATCTGCGACTTAAAGCCCAGCGGCCAGTACTTGGCTGTTGACTTACACCGCGCGGGCGGAATTCCACAAGTCATGAAGATTTTGCTGGATGCTGGTTTGCTCCACGCAGACTGCATCACCATCACAGGTAAAACCATTGCCGAGGTCCTCCAAGATATACCTAGCACCCCACCCAGCGGTCAAACCGTTATTCGCACCATCGACAAAGCGCTTTACAAGGAAGGTCACCTGGCCATTTTGAAGGGTAATTTGTCACCCGAAGGTGCAGTTGCCAAAATTACAGGACTTAAAAATCCAGTCATCACAGGGCCCGCGCGCGTATTTGATGACGAGCAATCCGCATTAAAAGCCATCCTTGACGGAAAAATTGTCCCCGGCGACGTGATGGTCCTTCGCTACTTGGGTCCCAAAGGTGGCCCCGGCATGCCAGAGATGCTTGCTCCTACGGGAGCACTCATTGGCGCTGGACTTGGTGAGAGTGTGGGCCTGATCACTGACGGGCGTTTCTCAGGCGGAACTTGGGGAATGGTTGTAGGTCACGTAGCGCCAGAAGCACAAGCGGGTGGAAACATTGCGTTTGTAAAAGAAGGCGACTCCATCACCATTGATGCACACAAGTTGTTGTTAGAGCTCAATATCTCGGACGAAGAACTGGCAAAAAGAAAGGTCGGCTGGACCCCTCCTCCTCCTCGATATGTCCGCGGCGTTCAGGCCAAGTTTGCCTACAACGCCTCCAGTGCAAGCCTTGGCGCAGTGCTTGATAAATACGACGCCAAAGACTTTTAACATCTTACCCAACTCACTTTGGTTTTAAATTATTTAAACAAGGAACAACCGTTATGAAACGCGTCTCACTTTCAGTCTTGATGGCGATTGCACTCAGTATTTGTGGACTCTCCAATGCCTTTGCCAACCAAGAACTCGCTACCGCTAAGAACTGCATGGCATGCCACGCAATCGATCACAAAGTGGTTGGTCCTGGGTACCAAGATGTCGCCAAAAAATATGTAGGTGACGCAGGTGCTCAGGCAAGACTTGCAACAAAAATACTCAAAGGCGGTGGTGGCGTTTGGGGGCCCATCCCCATGCCCGCCAATACACAGGTGAATGAAGCCGAGGCGAATCAACTTGCAACTTGGGTTTTATCACTGAAGTAAACCTAGGCTTGCTGGAAATTTAAGCAACCCATATGTCAAAAAATCCCCCTTAACTCGCAAGCGTTCAGGGGGATTTCTTTTAATGCCTAACTGTGATGTTGACTTTGGTTCACTGAGTTTAAATCAATGACTTTGGGTCTACACCGCTTATTTAGTTCACCTCAGTCAACTGATCCAAAATGGCTGGATTCTCAAGTGTTGAGGTGTCCTGGGTAATTTTCTCGCCCTTGGCCACTGAGCGCAGCAAGCGGCGCATGATCTTGCCAGACCTCGTTTTGGGTAAGTTCTCCCCGAAACGAATGTCCTTGGGTTTGGCGATAGGGCCGATTTCTTTACCCACGTGATCCCTGAGAATTTTTGCAATCCTTTTGGCCTCATCACCCGTTGGACGTGGGTGCTTGAGAACTACGAAAGCGCAGATGGCCTCACCCGTCGTGTCATCCGGTCTTCCCACCACCGCAGCCTCTGCAACCCACTCGGTGCAGCTCACCAAGGCAGACTCAATCTCCATCGTACCCATGCGGTGCCCAGACACATTCAACACATCATCAATACGTCCGGTGATGGTGAAGTAGCCCGTTTTCTCATCGCGAATGGCGCCGTCACCCGCTAAATAGTACTGCCCCTTAAAGTCCTCTGGGTAATAACTCTTCACAAAACGGTCTGGGTCACCCCAAATGGTTCTGATCATAGAAGGCCAAGGCTTTTTAACGACCAAAATGCCGCCCTGTCCCCAAGGCACATCCTTACCCGTTTCATCCACCACTGCGGCTTGGATACCAGGAAAGGGTAGCGTACAAGATCCAGGCACCATCGGTGTTGCCCCGGGCAGCGGCGTGATCATGTGTCCACCCGTCTCGGTTTGCCAAAAGGTATCCACAATTGGACAGTTTGAGCCGCCAATGTTTTTGTAATACCACTCCCAAGCAGCGGGGTTAATAGGCTCCCCCACTGAGCCCAGCAAACGAAGGCTCTTCAAATTGAACTTGGAGGGGTGCACCAACTCATCGGATTCGGCCGCTTTGATGAGCGAGCGAATAGCGGTCGGGGCTGTGTAAAAGATAGTGACTTTATGCTTCTCAATCATTCGCCAAAAACGAGCCGCGTCCGGATAGGTCGGAACCCCTTCAAAGACAATCTCGGTACCTCCAAGGCTCAATGGGCCGTAGGTGATGTAAGTGTGACCCGTCACCCACCCGATATCAGCCGTACACCAAAATATATCGTTTGGCTTTAAGTCAAAAGTCCATTGGGTGGTCAGGGCAGCGTGAAGCAAATAGCCGCCCGTGCTGTGTTGAACGCCCTTGGGTTTGCCGGTCGAACCAGAGGTGTACAAAAGGAACAACGGGTGCTCAGCGCTCACCCACTCAGGCTCGCACGTTGTCGCTTGTTGGTCTGAAATATCACTCAACCAGAGATCGCGGCCTTCCCTAAGTTGAACCTGTGCGCCCGTTCTTTTCACAACCAGCACATGTTTCACGCTATCACATCCTCCCAACTCGAGTGCTTCGTCCACGATCGATTTAAGGGGAAGATGCTTGCCCCCTCTGACTTGTTGGTCCGCGGTGATGACTGCGACTGCGCCCGTATCCTCGATACGGTCTTTGAGTGACTGCGCTGAGAAGCCACCAAACACAACCGAGTGCGTTGCACCAATCCTTGCACAGGCCTGCATCGCCGCAACACCTTCGATGGACATGGAGATGTAGATAATGACGCGGTCGCCTTTTTTGATGCCAAGGGACTTTAAGCCGTTTGCGATTTGACAAGTGCGAGCTAGGAGCTGCTCGTAGTTGATCTGCGTGACCTCGCCCCCATCGGCCTCGAAAATGATTGCCGTCTTGGAGCCCAGACCACGCTCAACATTTCGGTCCAAACAGTTATAGGAGGCGTTTAAGGTTCCGTCTTCGAACCATTTAAAAAAGGGTGAGTGAGTGGAGTCCAAGACTTTTGTAAAAGGCTTCTTCCAAGACAACAGTTCGCGCGCTTGTTCGGCCCAAAAGCCCTCATAATCGTCCTCAGCTTTTTTACAAAGAGCGTGATAGGCAGTCATGCCCGAGACGGCAGCTCCTCTTACAAAGTCTGCACTGGGTTGATGTACTACGTGGCTGGGTTGCGTTTGAGCTGTCATTGGTAAATACTCCTCACTCTTCAATGTTAAATTGCAAACTAAATTAATCGTAACACTTTGGGGGTACTGGCATAATCAGTACGAACACTTAGCTTTTGATTTAAGTCAACTGAAAACGGAAAAAAAGCGGTTTTGCTCCGACCTACTGGGCTTTAAACCAGTAGACGCCCAATTGCCTATTAATGAAGCAGCCTAAATAAAATTTACACAGCAATAACGCACACGCCCCAAAATGGCCCCCAAAATGGGACGAAATCGGCCCACCAAGCTTGCTAAACTACTGCCTACTGAATCTGGACAGAACATCTATGACGCTTAACACTGAACGGTTTGGCTTTGTGTTCGTCCAAATTGACCGAGTACCCAGCCTGCAAGGATATGACGCTTCAAGTTAGAAATTTTCTGCTAGGTGAAGTACTCCCTCTCAGGTGGACTTCACCGGCTGCATTTTCTCTCTGTCTCTCTCTTTTGTATTCCTTCTCTTATTTAATGACTCAATAAGCACTAAGACCAAAGACCACTAACATGACCTCTATCAAACAAAACGACATCATTGAATCCGTTGCAGCTGCCCTGCAGTACATCAGCTACTACCATCCTGCTGACTATATCGCCCACTTGGCCCGTGCTTATGAGCTAGAGGCCTCCCCCGCTGCCAAAGACGCTATTGCGCAAATACTGACCAACAGCAAAATGAGTGCGACGGGTCACCGCCCCATGTGCCAAGATACTGGGATCGTCAATGTATTCCTAAAAGTAGGTATGAATGTTCGCTTCGAAGGTTTCACACAGGGCCTAGAAGATGCGATCAATGAGGGTGTTCGACAAGGCTACAACCAAGCCGACAATAGACTTCGCGCAAGCGTCGTGAGCGACCCTCATTTTGCAAGGATCAACACCAAAGACAACACGCCTGCTGTTATCTTTACACAAATCGTTCCTGGTGATACGGTAGAAGTTACCGTTGCAGCAAAGGGCGGTGGCTCCGAGAACAAATCCAAACTGGTCATGCTCAACCCAAGCGATAGCTTGGTGGACTGGGTTCTCAAAACTGTACCCACGATGGGGGCGGGTTGGTGCCCCCCCGGCATGCTTGGCATCGGTATTGGTGGCACCGCAGAGAAAGCAATGCTTTTAGCCAAAGAGAGTTTGATGGATAGCCTGGATATGTATGAGCTGCAACAAAAATCCTCAAAGGGCGCAAAGCTAGATCCTGTTGAGGAGTTGCGTCTAGAGCTTTACGAAAAAGTGAACGCTTTGGGCATAGGTGCCCAGGGTTTGGGTGGACTGACAACTGTTTTGGATGTCAAAATCAAAATGTACCCAACCCACGCGGCTAGTAAACCTGTCGCGATGATTCCCAACTGCGCAGCAACCCGGCATGCACACTTTGTTTTAGACGGATCAGGCCCTGTTTACTTGGATCCACCCTCGCTAGATCTGTGGCCCGCTGTTAACTGGACTCCCAACACCAAGACCAGCAAGCGCGTGGATGTGAATCAACTCACGCCTGCGGAAGTTGCGAGTTGGAAACCTGGGGAAACACTCCTTTTAAACGGCAAAATTCTCACAGGGCGCGACGCTGCGCACAAGCGCATCCAAGACATGCTCGCTGCTGGGGAGAAGTTACCCGTTGATTTCACCAACAGAATTATTTACTATGTCGGTCCCGTTGATCCTGTTGGCACCGAAGTGGTGGGTCCCGCAGGACCTACCACAGCAACTCGTATGGATAAGTTCACAGAGATGATGCTTGCCCAAACAGGGCTCATCTCCATGATTGGAAAGGCTGAGCGCGGCCCCGTGGCTATAGAAGCCATCAAGAAGCACAAGTCTGCCTATTTAATGGCGGTTGGCGGCGCAGCTTACCTGGTCTCCAAGGCCATTAAAACCTCCAAAGTGGTCGCCTTTGCAGATCTGGGGATGGAGGCCATTTATGAGTTTGATGTGGTAGATATGCCTGTCACTGTCGCTGTTGACTCAGGGGGCACGAGTGCACACATCACTGGACCTGCCATTTGGGAAAAGAGAATCGCCAGTGGTGAGTTCAAGGGCATCAAAGTGAGTGCTTGAGTTCTACAAAAAAACGTCTCCCTGAGCCTGCATACAGTTTATAGACGTTTTTTAACCATTGTTGGTAAAGCATTGCGAGCGCAAACTTTTTCTACTGCTATCATGGAGCAATGAAAGACTTAAATTCAACTTTTGACATTCACCTACACGGCGAAATACCTTTAAATGCCAAGGTGACCTATGATCAAGTCAAGGAGGCATTAAAGCCTTTGTGGACTTACGCAGGAGCTCGCTCGTTTGAGGAAGGAGCGGCCAGCTCCTTCGAGGATGAGCCAGGCATTCACTTTAACGAACATGACATGCTCCTCGAGTTTTGTTGGACGGTTCCGGGGGAGGATGATTTTCGCCAATGCTTGGATGAAATGTGCATGAGCTTGAATGAGCTCTCAGTAGTGGGCGCAACGATCGAGGTCACTTTCTACGATACAGAATTTGATGAAGAAGATGAGGATGATGGTCGTGAGTCACAGGACGATTTTTTAATGCTCTTTGTGGGCCCAACACCTGCAGCGATTATGCAAGCGCAAAGGGACCTACTTATTGCCGATGTGTTTCACATGATGGAGCGTCACTTTGAGCCCTCAGAACTGGGCGGGATCGCTGAAGAAATTGATCGACTTTTCTCGGACCGTTTCAACAACCTCGTTAACTCCCTCGAAATGGGCAAACCCGGTGAACGCGGTGGCAACTCAGCTTCCAACAATTCGGGTCACGGGGGACAACGTAAACCTAGGCACTTGCACTAAATTACTGGCCTGGATTGGACCACCACCTGGTCCTGTCTGACCCAAGCATTCGGTCGGCTACTTCCTAGCGGATTTGAGCCTTTAGCCCACCCAAGTGCTCAGACCCAAGCCTATCGTTGTTTAAATAAGTTTGAACCCGTGGGTCCCGTCTCGTTTAAGCTGATCAACGAGTCCATACTCCCAGTCCAAATAAGCTTGCATGGCTTGGACCGGGTTTTGCGTTCCCTCATAGGGACGGCGATAACGGTCAATGCGTGGGCTGACCACGTAAGATTCGCCTTGTTGAGTGCTAAAGCCTTGCTCAACCCAAGCGGCATTGCCCCCCTTTAGCCAGAGCACTTGGACGCCGGGGCGAACCAACTGCTTTAATTCCTCAACTGCGTAACGCGAGGCTTTGCCGTCCGTGCAGGTCAGCACATAACGATTCGCCTTGTGCACACGTGTGAAATCTTGTTGCATTTGAGAGCGCAGTATCCACCAAGCACCTGGAATATGTCGTTTGACATATTGCGCGCTATCACCCACATCAATCACAAGCGTCAGATTGGTTCGGTTGGCAATCCACTCTTTCACCTGAGCGGGTGTAGCTTCCTCGAGAGCACCAATGGTTGGGGGTAATTTATCGGATTCGCTTAGCTGAGCTGCAGGAGTAAGGTTCAATGGCGATATGTTTTTAATAACGCAAACTTCCCAGCCAAGTTGCACAAGCCAAGAGCCCGTCATGTAGGCTCTCACTCCGTCTGTATCGTACAAAACGATGCGCGCTCCGCGAACCGGGGCGTAATGATCCGTCTCTTGAACAAGTTGCCCGCCCGGCGCGCTTAGAGCGCCGCTTAAACGAGAGACTGCGTACTCCTCTGGGGTCCGCACATCAAACAAATACGTCGTTCTATCGACATGTTTTTTGAATTCAAAGTAATCACTTAATTCGATGCGTTTAAGGCCAGATCTAAAAGCGAGCGCCAAAGTGGAGGCTTGAGCTTTCGCCAAGTCCGCAGGATCGGCCTCTGGAAACCGTGCATGTGCACCCTTAACCAATTCCTGACCAGCCAACATCCAACCAATCGTTCCGTTTCGAAGCGCACAAACTGGATTTGGAATGCCCGCATTGACTAGGGATTGTGCGCCTATGATGCTGCGGGTGCGTCCAGCGCAGTTCACGATAATACGCGTAGTTGGTTTTGGCGCTATGGTACGAGCTCTCATCACCAACTCCGCACCAGGAACGCTGATTGCACCTGGAATACTCATGGTTTGGTATTCATCAAAGCGACGTGCATCAAGGACCACGACATCTGCCTTAGCGTCAATCAACGCCTTAACTTCAGAGGCGGGCAATGAGGGCGTACGTTTGAAGGTCTCTACCCATTCACCAAAAGCTTTACTGGGGACGTTCACATCTCTGAAAAGCTCTCCCCCTGCTGCAGCCCAACCCGATAGGCCCCCCTCCAACAAACAGATCCAGGTGTAACCCAAGCGCTTGAGGATGTGAGCTGACCTGAGCGCGAGACCCTCTGAGTTATCGTAAATAACAATCAAAGTGTCTTTGCGGGGGATACGGCGCAGGGCATCTGCTTCAGTTCGAGAGATGGGCAAATTACAAGCAAATAGAGGATGGCTTTGTGCATAGGAATCTTCCTCCCGCGCATCGATCAAAGCGATCTCGGTCTTGGCGAGTATGAAATTTCTGACCTGCAGTGGGGTGACGAGCTCAAAGCCCCCAATCTTTGCAATGGGTTCGGGTTCGGGTTCGGGTGCTCGGGCCTGATCAGGTAATGGAGTTTCCAAGGATTCAACTGAGTCAACTACTGGAGTTGGAGTTAGGGTTGGAGTTGCAGGCGTAACCGGTGCCGAGGGTGGGCTCGAGGTTACTGAGAAAGCAGGCACAACTGGCGCGTCCATGACGGCAGGCGCATCCGATACCACAGCATTTCCTGAAGGCGGGGTCGGGGTCGGCAAAAGTAAATCAGGGAAATCCGATAAATCTGATCCAGTCAAAGGTAGTTCAAATTGAACGCTAAGTCTTGGGCTAAGTGGTGCGAGTGGGGATGGACTACGCAGAGAAACCCCTGCGCTCTTTGAATCGCCAAGCTGAGTTGAGGGTGCTAACCCAGTTTCCTCACTCACTTTGGCGGGACCAGGTGCAAATGCAGCATCATCAATCAAAGTCGGCTCTATGAAGGTGGGCTCAATGAGTGTGGGTTCAATTAAATGGGTCCTCGGTGCTGGCGCCAGTTCCGCGACCAGCTTGGGCTCAGCGATCACCACCGGGTTTGGGATTGGGGTTGGATTGTTGGTCTTCACTGTGTTTTGTTCAGCGGACGGCCCCTTTTGAACGACTTGGGTAGGAGTGCCAGACTTTGCGTACGCAGGAGAAACCTTCGGTGGAGTAGATCCCTTTGATGCAGTAAAAGCATTTGCATCATCCGAAGTATTTTGTACCGCCGGTAGGGAGGATGCAAATTTGGAAACCGCTGCACTCTGCTCAGTTGAAACGCCAGCACCACCAGCACCCGTCACACTAACCGATTTAGGGTGGGCAATACTAGGCGCCAAAACTGGCGCACTTGGCGTGAAACTGTGCTCCGTCACCAAACCACTAAACATCTCGGGGACATTGCTATAGCCCGAAATAAAAGTCTTGCGAGTGCCGTCCTCATAATAAATAGACCGTTGCACCTTTCCAATATTAGCCCCATAGACGTGAATGCTGATGGAGACTTGGTCTGAGAAGGCGTTCCAGACGCGGTGCACATCGCCCAAACGAGGAGACACGGCCTCCACGTCGCCTGGAATCATCTGAATTTGGAGCCCCGCTGGCGCCCAGCGCCCGTCTGACATTCTTGAGTAAGACTGGCACATCTCAGAGCCTCTCAGCATCCCAATCAAACCCCAAACCGTGTGATCATGAATCGGTGTGTACTGTCCGGGACCCCAAACAAAACTGACCACCGAGAACCGGTCCTGGGGATCTGCAAAAAGTAAATACTGCTGATAATGAAGCGGATGCGGATGTGCAAAGTCAGGCAGTAACCAATCATCACTAGACACCAAATCACCCAGGAGTTGTGCCGCCCCATCAAGCGCTTGAGCTTCATCAGGATTTTGATCCACTAAACGAGTTAGATGGGCCAAAAAATGATGGAAACGCTGTGGGTTATAAGACTTAATTTCTGCCATAAATGGATATGCACTTTAATATACGCTATTGTATGTACTCTTGGACACGAATACATCCAATCACCCTAGCACTGCGGTCTTAATTCTAAAATACACTCTCAATTAAATCACACCCTCTGAACTTACACCCTTAGGCATGGGGGTCTCTAACTTACAACGCACAAAAAACAATTTTCAAGGGAAATTCCCCGTGCAAAACAGGTAAAAATCCTGGGCTTTTAGCCAATTTCTATCATTCTTTGTGAGCTAACTTGTCAAATCAATCTAAATCTAAAGAGTCCCCAAGCCCAAACGCATCAGACATGACTCAGTCCAAGCAGTTCGGACCCTTGCAGGGCCTGCGAATCGTTGAATTAGGTCAGTTGATCGCAGGGCCCTTTGCTGCTAAAACACTGGCTGACTTTGGCGCAGAGGTGATCAAAATTGAACCTCCCCAAAAGGACGCAAACTCGCCCGGCTCAGGCGGAGATCCCCTTCGCCAATGGAGGCTCATCAAAGACGGAACCTCAGTTTGGTGGCACATCCAATCCAGAAATAAGAAATCAGTAACCCTTGACCTCAAACAACAGGAGGCCCAAGAGATTGTGCGCCAATTGGCGCAAAGTGCGGACGTCTTGATTGAGAATTTTCGACCAGGCGCGATGGAGGCCTGGGGCTTAGGACCCCAAGCACTACAAGAGATCAACCCCAAACTCATCATGCTTCGCATCAGCGGTTACGGACAAACGGGGCCCTACCGCGATAAGCCTGGATTTGGAGTAGTAGCGGAGGCTATGGGCGGACTTAGGCACTTAAGCGCTGAGCCCGGGCGGGTCCCCGTGCGTGTTGGGGTGAGCATAGGCGACACGCTTGCATCTTTGCACGGAGTCATTGGTATATTGATGGCCCTTCACGAGAGACACCACAGTGGGCGTGGACAAGTCATTGATGTTGCCTTGTACGAGGCGGTCTTTAACTGCATGGAAAGTTTACTGCCCGAGTACAGCGCATTTGGAGCAGTAAGGGCGCCCGCCGGTAGCGAGCTCCCCGGCATAGCCCCCAGTAACGCATACCTTTGCGCAGACGGGGCGTACGCGTTAATTGCAGGCAACGGGGATAGTATTTTTAAGAGACTGATGATCGCAATCGGCAGACAAGACCTGGCACAGGACGTGTCCTTGGCACACAATGAGGGCAGGGTCAAGGACTCCAAGAAAATCGACGAAGCCATTGGGGCTTGGACTAACACGCGCAGGTGCGAGGAGGTTTTAAAGGCGCTAGATGAGGCGCAAGTGCCAAGCGGAAGAATCTATACCGTTAAAGACATTGCAGAGGACCCACACTACAGGGCGCGTGAGATGATTGTTCAACAAACCTTAGCAGACGGTACACAACTTGATTTACCGGGGATTATTCCAAAGCTCTCCCGAACACCTGGGAGCCCACGAAGCAACGCACCAACCCTTGGACAGCACACTGTGGACATCATGAAAGAAATCGGCCTGAGTGAGCAGCAAATCAAAGAGCTTGAGAGCAGAGGCATCATTGGCAAAACCCAAGCTCATCAAAGTCCATCACAATGAACGCTGCTGATTTACTTTACTCACAAGGATTTGGCACCCGGCGCCACTGTATCGCACTTGTTGAGGAAGGATTTTTCGAGCTCAACACGCTGCACGGATCGGATGGGCTACAACTCGAAATTATCAAAGATCCCTATACGCCCGTTGAGAATTGGTTTACCCAAGACAAGGACGGCCCGTTTAAGCCCGCCAAAGGTCTTGAAGTTCTAGAGGGGCTTCATTACACAGTCGAGCAAGTCCGGTGGACCTATCACTGTGTAGCCTATGTGATGCTCAACAAACCTATAGGTATTGAGTGCTCACAAAAACCTTCTAACTGGCCCAGTGTTTATACCTTATTACCCTCCCCCTTAAGACAAAGACCCAGAAAAGGCGCAACACCAGGCATTCAAGCCGTAGGTAGACTCGATCAAGACACAACCGGGCTTTTGCTTTTGTCGGACGACGGGCAATTCATACACAAGATGAGCTCGCCGCGTCACCATGTTCCCAAAATTTATGAAGTAACGACAGAGGATCCATTAGAGCAAAATGTCTGTGATCAATTAATGAAAGGTGTGCAACTTAAAGATGAGTATGAACTCATACTCGCCAAGTCTGCTCAACTGACGGGCGAATTTACACTTCGATTAACCTTAACCCAGGGCAAATACCACCAGGTCAAACGTATGCTTGCCGCCACAGGGCATAAAGTTACGCAGCTGCATAGATCCCAAATTGGAACCCTCACCATTCCCGCTGAGTTAAAAGAGGGGGAGTGGCGATGGTTGTCAAGAAATGAGATCGATGCACTCTTCCGCGCTTAAGGGGGATGGGTTGTTGATGGATTAATCCCTCAAACACGTTCCCCCCTTTAGCGCCAAGCCCAAGGGAGATTTTGATCTTAGTTAAGACGGATTCAAAACTTTGTAAATTACAATTGACATTTGTATCAGCTCACCGCGTTACCTCAATCACGCTAGGGTTTAGTACTTGCAGTGATTTACCTTGGAACTCTACTTTGAACACAACTTCCCTGTCCCACGCACTCAGTGCAGTAAAAACCACCTTTCGCACAAAAATCATAGGAGCATGCTTCCTTGCTGTATTTGGTATCTATACAACGGCTACTTGGGCGGCGGGAGTTCCCCTTTTTGTTTTGAACTCACTTGACGCCAACATCAGTGTGATTGACACAGGCGACTGGCATGAGATTAAAAAGATTCCAACAGGCAAAGAGCCTCACCATTTATACCTAACTCCGGATGAGAAATCCGTGATTGTGGCCAACGCCGGTAGCGACTCCCTAACCTTCATTGACCCCAGAACTGCTGAGATCCAACGAGTCATCAAACACACATTGGATCCTTACCAATTGCGTTTCTCACCCGATATGAAATGGTTCGTCACTGTTGGGAACCGACTCAATCACATCGATATTTACAGTTGGAACGGCCATGATTTGGCTATTGTTAAAAGAATCCCTTCATCCAAAACACCCAGTCACTTATGGATCAATGCGGACAGCACAACTGTTTACGCTACGATGCAAGACAGCGATGAATTGGTGGCCGTTGACTTAAATACCCAAACCATCAAGTGGCGAATTAAAACTGGATCTTTGCCCGCCGATGTTTTTGGAACACCTGATGGTAAAAGCTTACTGGTTGGGCTCACGGGCGGACGCGATGTACAGGTTTATGATATTTCCAAAAATCCAGCGCAATTGGTTCAGACTATCCCAACTGGCGAAGGAGCTCATGCCTTTCGAGCACTTGGCGACTCCAAGCATATCTTTGTGAGTAACCGAGTCTCCAACACGATTAGCCTGATTGATTACACAACCTTTAAAGTTATCAAAGAAATTAAAGCACCCGGGGGCCCTGACTGCATGGAAGTCTCAGCAGATCAAAAATCTCTCTTTATATCCTCTCGTTGGATCGGACGTATGAGTGTTGTTGATATCGATAGCGGTAAGTTAATCAGACAAGTTAAGGTCGGTAAATCACCGCACGGAATATGGACACTTGATCATGCCAAGCGAATCTAATTCGCCGTCAGTAAATTTATTACTTTTATCGAGTTCACTTGTTCATCGGCTAAACCTTGGGTTTAGGTTTAGATTTAGCTTTAGCGTCAGTTCTCGACTCAAGCTCGGCGTCATTTCTTTTTATTGTCTTTGCTTTTGCTTTCTCCAAGTCAATAGCTCTTGGGCTCAGGAGCGAGCGAGGGCTTTGTGCTCAAAACCTGTCTACCTAACCTTTGATACTGGCCACATGGAGGTGGCCCCCCTGATCTCTGATGTCCTCAAAAAACACAACGTGAGGGTCACCTACTTTGCCGCCCACGAACCCACCAAAACGGGTGACGGCTCACTTGGAGATACATGGGCGAGTTGGTGGAAGGAACAGGGCGCTCTGGGCAACACGTTTGCCTCTCATACCTATGATCATGTTTACTGGAGAGGTGATCTCCCAGATAACCGCTTTATGTTTCAACCAAGTTCTGGTCCTCTGAGAGGACAAAAACTCAACTGGGGAGCAAAGGAATACTGCGATGAACTTAAACGGGCCAATAGTCGATTAAAGGAAATCACGGGGGTACAACCGCTTCCTCTTTTTAGGGCCCCTGGCGGAAAAATTTCACCCCAGTTAATTAAGGTCGCTAAAGCTTGTGGATTTCAGCATGTGGACTGGGCGCCCGCGGGTTTCCTCGGGGATGAACTCGATAGCAAAACCTATCCAAATCGCCTACTGCTTGAGCGTGCCCTCAAAAATATAAAAGCGGGTGACATTTTGATGGCCCATTTAGGAATTTGGTCGCGTGCGGATCCATGGGCCCCCACAGATTTAGAACCGCTCATCACAGGACTCAAAGAAAGAGGATTTTGTTTTGATACGCTGCAAAATCACCCCCGTTACAAAAACTGGCTGAGTAACCCGCCCACGCAATAACGCGCTTCAAAGGGTTAAGCCCTAAAGCCCTAAAGCCCTAAAGCCAAAAGCATCATTTCAGTCGTTTTGAAGCAGCATTCATCAAGTCTTAGTAACAGCTTTTGCCCCCCTTCTTAGCAGGGTTCAAGCCTATAGGGTTATGGATTGGTGTTCCATAAAACCTGAGATGGGGATATCAAAGTATTGCAAAAAAATACAAAAGTGACCCAACCGTTACTCAAAAGTCTCAAAAGACATTGAACGCATACACCCAAAGCACTACGCGATTCAAAGTCACGAGATGGTCATTAAAGGCATGCCACCTAGATTGATTACAGATCCAATCAAAAGCATGATATATTTATATAGGTTTGTGAAGGTTCTTGTTACTTCTAGCTAGAGCACTAGCAATCATTTTTATTATAAATTTAGATGAGTATATGGCTTTGCCGATTTTGTCTATATAACCTTTCTCATTGATTGTTCATACCCATGTCGATGCCGGAGCCAAATGAAATCAAAAATTTGCGAGAATATGCGCAAATTGAGTTGAGTGAGCTTGCGAAAATAACAAGTTTATCTATTCCACAACTCAAGCAGTTGGAGGAAGGCGGCGACCATCTTTTTTATTCCAAGGATATTAAGAAACAAGCCATCAAGCGTGTACTAAAGGTCATCGACCCCGAGCGCCCAGTTGATCCCGAGAGTGATGAGAACGCTAACGCAAACCCTACTCATCAGTCCAGAGAACCGGGTTCTTCTAAAAATGTGATTGAAGAAATTGTCCGTCTCTCCAACAAAGGTGGTCGCTCCAAAGGCATATCACCCTCGCCCATCTACACCAGAAAAAATATAAACCCTATGGCCTGGGGAGCTGGTGTGATTTTTATAGGCATCGTTGTTTTGTACATAAGTCCTTGGGACTCGACAACTGAGACAAGCACAGAAATAGTTACCCCCCTCTCGAAGGATCAGGGTGTCTTATCCAGCACAGCAGCCACCGCCGCCTTGTCGCAGACACCTGCACCCACTGTTGAAATTACAACCCCGTTATCAATTCCCCCAACAGATTCAAAAAATACGCTTATGTCAAGCGCGAAGAGCACGGTTGACACGAGTTTAAACGCAGTGAGTACAACCCTAGCGCGAGCTCAAGACGTAGTGAAAAGCTCAACGACCCTTGAGTCAGCAACGCCGCCCCCCTCGCCCTCAATCCCTATGGTCGCTGCAACTGGTGCGCAATCACCCACCGCAAAAACCAAGGAGACGGACGCTAACAATTTAAGCACAACTGCTGGGGCTGATCCATGCCAATTACTAGGTGCAGATGCACCACTGGCAACGTACCCACCCCAATATAAACCCAGCAAGCTTGGCAACTACGTTTACCTATCGACTTCGGATAAGGGCTTAGCCTGTGTGCAAGATAGTGCAGGCAAGAAGACATCGATCACTATTAGCAAAGATCAAGGGATGAGTGTCTACGGTAAGGGACCGTGGCAAATCTCAAGTCCTGATTTCTCCAAACTCCAAGTCTACTTTCAAGGCACTCGAGTCATGCCCTCTGACATGAACGGCAAACGCATTCAATTAGTAGAACAACCGATTACTCCCTAGCCAAGCTGACCCGTATCAAGTGCCAACAAAAGAGTGTTCGTACTCAATAAATATTTTGATACGTTTGGTTTTAAGCTGTATGCTCAATATCGGAGAGCGGCTCCCCTGCCCATGTTCGTCTGACCATTTCTGCAAACACCCGCTCTAAGTTGGCTGTGAATTTTTGGGTATTAAAAAGCGCAGAACTTTCTTTCTGAAGTTTTAGTTTTTCTCGAATAAGATGCATTTTGTGTGGCGACTGCCCAAGCTCAATTGCAAGCGCTTCATACTGCGCTCCAGAGTACGTGATCAGCTCTTGCATTCCAAGTGCAATAAGCAAACTCGAAGCCATGCGACTTGCAAAAGATTTACCCATTAAAGTCAACACGGGTAAGCCACTCCACAAAGCGTCACTGGCAGTAGTACCCGCGTTATAGGGACTTGTATCCAAAAACAAATCAGCCAATGCGTAGCGGCGTAAATATTCAGGCCGATCTACTCTTTCAGCAAAGTAAATCCTATTGGGATTTATAAAATGACGCGCAGCTTCAAATCTCAGATTACTTTTAACTTCTTGTGTATCTGCATAGATCAGCAGAACACTATCCTTGACTGCAAGCAGTATCTTCATCCATGAGGCAAATACTGTAGGTGTAAGTTTGTAGTTGGTGTTGAAACAGCAATAAATAAATGCATTTTGGGGCAACCCGAGATCGCTGCGAGAGATTTGTTTAATCGACATTTCTCGCTTGGAATCATTGGCTTGATAAATGGGTAAGTATGCGATTCGCTCACTATAAAAGGGACGTGATTCTTTTGAAATAACAATTTCATCAGCAAGCAAATAATCAATATAAGGCGCTCCCATGGTTCCCAAATAACCGATATAACTGACCTGAACCGGGGCAACTCTCCTAGCAAAGATACCCGTGCGGCTGTTCTTGGTGAACCCACCAAGATCCACAGCAATATCAATATGCAACTCCCTGGCACGACGCACTACTGCGTCATCAGACTGACCAAAAGACTCAACCCAAATATCAAAGGATCTCTCGAGTCGCTCTCGCATGACGTCTCTTTTGTTAGGCCCAAGTGAGAATGCAATGATCTCAAAGCGAGAGCGGTCATGGTGCTCAAACAGATCAGCCATTAAATAAGATACAGGATGATCCCTAAAATCAGATGAGAAATAACCGATCCTAATCAACCCCTTATCACCTGAGGTGAAGGGGTTGGTCAGAGTGAACGTATCGGGTGAGGATGGAAACTTAGTTTGAGCCCAAAGCGTTGCGGTCTTTAACTGTAACTCGGGTGAATCCACTAAGCCAAGCACAGGGAAAGGAGGGGAACATCTTTGCTCTCTATTAATACTCGCAACTAAGGCAGTTGTGTTTTCATGAATCCCGTCCCAATCGCAAATTTGCATCTGAGAATGCAGCAACAGACCTCTTAAATATTCGTAATCTGGTTTTATTGCAAGTGCTTTTTTGTATTCCAATATAGACTGCTTAAAAAGCTTTAAATCTCTTAGCGCATTGGCTTTATTAAAGTATGCATCTGTAAATGAAGGATTCAGCTCAATTGCCCTATCAAAAGACTGAACCGATGCTAGAGTCAAAAAAGACTCCATCAACACAACGCCTATGTTGTTATAGGCGTCTGGGAAAATTGAATCAAGGTAGGTTGCTCGTTGGTAATTCTCTTTTGCCCGCTCAATATTAAAGAGCAGACGAAAAACGTTACCCCTGTTGTTGTAAGCCTGAGCGTAGGCTGGATCGAGTGCTATGGCAAGCGAATAATCTTCCAGGGCAAGCTCTACTTGTCCAAGATCTAACGCCGCATTACCACGGTTGTTATAGGCATGAGCGTAGCCTGGGCTCATTTTAATTGCAGCGTTAAAACTCTCTATTGCCTCGCTTGATAAAGCTAAATCCCGAAGCACATTGCCTCGGTTGATAAACTGATCCACATTGTTTGAATTGATTTCAATAGCCTTGTTATAGCAAAGCAATGCTTCCTCCATCTTACCTAAGTCTCTTAAATTATTTCCTTTATTGAAATATGCATCACCATTGGATGGATTTAAATCTATTGCCGTTGAATAGCACCTTAAAGCCAAGTCCTTTTCGTTTAAGTGACTTAAAGAATTACCCAAGTTATTGTAAATATTGGGGTCATCTGGATTTATGCGTAAGGCAAGCTTATAGTTGAATACGGCATTGATATGATTACCCTGGCGCGATAGTGCAAAGGCTCTATTGACTATAGCTGCAGTTAGACTCGGGTTAAGAATAATACTAGTGTCATAAGCCTGTATTGCCGCCTCATATTTACCTTTTGCTTGGTAAGCGTTACCCAAATTCATGTGCGCATTTGCATCTTGAGGCTGAAGTTTGATTGCTTTCAGATACTGCTCAATAGCCGCGTCGAAATCGTTTAACTCTTTGAGAGCTATACCGTAGTTGTTTAATGCGCCGGGTTGATTTGGGTTTAAAGCAAGCGATTCTGAAATGTATTTAGCCGCGTTGCTCCAATTCTTCTCCTGCAACTCGACCACTCCAAGGAGGTGTAGCGTGTCTACATCCAAAGGATTCAATTTAAGTATATGTAAATATATTGATTTTGCTTGATCGGGCTGACCGCTCCGATGCAAATCAATTGCACTGCGCATTAAGTCATTTTTTTTCTGCAGACTTTGACGTCCAGAATTAGGCATAAGGAAGTTTCGATTGGTGAATTTCTATTTTAAACAACATCGATTATGACGAAATTAGTCCCGACTCAATATGGCCCGAATGGAAAGTCTTGTATTAATGCAACCCAAAACGAGATGTTAAGACCGAGTAAGTTCAATAAAATAGGCTAAAATAATAGGCTTACGTGCCCGAGTGGTGAAATTGGTAGACACAGCGGACTTAAAATCCGCCGCTTTCGTTAATAGCGGGCGTGCCGGTTCGATTCCGGCCTCGGGCACCATATTCTGAGTATTCTTACCTCATTAGCTAAAATTATTAGCGTTCCTTTTTGATTTTTAGGCACCTTTCAATTGTAATAAAGGTACGCCAATTAGACTTGATCCAAAAATACGTGAGATCCAAAAAAAAGAAGTATCCGA
>CAIKNE010000110.1 GCA_903828695.1 uncultured Burkholderiales bacterium
GCCCCCCTAGTCGCGGGGCTTGCCATTTTGGAGGCAAGACTGGGTTGACTCGCCTCTAAAATATTAAATCCACAAAAGAAGAGGAACAGTAAGAATTCAAGTGTGTATAGACCGGGGGTTGCAAGGGACTGAGAATACCAACCCAACTCAACAAGAGCAACCAGAGCAATAGACCCCAGGAATAGAGGCTTTAGCTTACCGCGCCTCTCCATCGGAAAGAGTGTTCCCCCCATCACCACGAAGGACAAAAGCACTGCTGGCAAATAAACCCAACCGTGATGGGCGGGACTGATGCCGGAGGAAACAAGCATAGCTGGGATAGAGGCCCAGTTGGCGAGCTGGACTGCATATAAAACAAAGACACCTACATTTAGCCTTAAAAGATCAGTCTGTAGGAGTGTGGCTCTTAGGCTCAACTCCTCCCCTGTAGAGGCCCTCAAGTGACTGTGTAACTGGGGCTCTGCAGGTGTCCACCACGCTACAGCTGCCATTCCAATTAAACCCAGCACTGCAGTCACTGCGAATACACCTGATAAGCCGCCCCACTGAGATAACACAGGCCCAATAACAAGGGAGAGCGCAAACATGAGGCCAATGCTTGCACCGATCAAGGCCATACCAAAGGTCCTCACATGGTCCCTCGTCTGGTCAGCCAAGAGTGCAGTGACTGCGGCTGATACAGCGCCGCATCCTTGTAAAGCCCTACCCCACGCGAGTGCGTCCACGCTCGTTGCAACTGCGCCCAACACGCTGCCCACTACGAATAAAAATAGTCCGAACTGAATAACCCGCTTACGCCCAAAGCGGTCTGCAGCTAAACCGAAGGGTATTTGCAAAACGGCTTGAACTAGTCCGTAAATACCCATTGCCATACCGACCTTGGTCGGATCGTCCCCACCCACGTAGTGCTGGGCTTCCAGCACGAAAATGGGTAAGACCATGAACAGGCCCAGCATGCGCAGCGCGTACACAAAGGCCAAAGACCAACTTGCGCTTTTCTCGCCAGGTGTCATCTTTAACGCGAGATTGGCTTCAACGGCTGATATGTCAACGGGCAGGGGATCAGATTGCCGTTCAGAATGCAGTTCAGAATGCAGTTGAGTATGCGGTTGAATATGCGAAGAGTGAGAATTGGTACTCAAGGAGAGGCTTTACTAAAATAATTTGGAAGAATGTGTAAAGGAAGTCTTATGGGATTTTTATGAATAGAGTTTCTTTGCTTGCATCTTCTAACCAGAGCGCATTTGCATGCAACCTAGAACAAAGAACATCCAACATAACATCCAGGGATTGACAAGAGTCCATTAGAATTGGCCAGAGCACAAGAGCATTGACAAGTTCACGCACTCTGCTATTGTCTCTGATTCTGTGAAAATCTAAATCTTTAAGGTGTGTACAAGATGGAAATGATGATTTTAGGGCTTATTTTATTTCTAGGCAGTCACAGCGTAGGCATATTCGCACCTCTTTGGCGCGAGAAAACGGTGGGTAAGATTGGACTGAACCCCTACAAAGGCATCACCTCGCTTGTTGCGCTCGCTGGTATTATTCTCATCGTCAAAGGACACGACAACGCCCTGGACTCACTAACATGGGGGTGGGCCCCGCCGCTCTTTACCAAGCATCTCACGGTCCTGTTGATGCTTTTTGCTTTGATCATGCTGGTGAGCTCCTTTGTCCCTAATAACCACATCAAAGCCAAACTGAAGCATCCTATGATTTTGGGTGTAAAAATTTGGGCCTTCTCTCACCTGATCTGTAACGGCGAGGGTGCCAACGTGGTCTTGTTTGGCAGCTTTCTCGTATGGGCTGTGCTTGATTTTAGGTCGGTAAGACAAAAAGACCGTCTTGCATCCCAAGCTGACACCGTTAACCATTCTCCAGGCGTTGCAGATCAGACCATCAACAGCGCACCAATTCCACAGCCTTCCACCTTCAACACGCTCCTTTGCATTGTCCTTGGCGCCTTGATTTGGTTGGCATTGGTGGCTTACCTGCACAATCTACTGTTCGGTGTCTATCCTATTCTTATACCAGGGGTCATTGGTCCTAATTTGGCGCCCGCAGCAGCTGCAGTTGTAATGCCCACCTAGGTATCAGGCAGGGTCAAATTGGCAGGGTCAAATTGGCAGACCCAAGTTCCAAGAACTTGGGTCTTCGCTTTTTCGAGGGCTAATAAAAATCCCCCGCAATCTTTTAATTAAATTGCGGGGGATTTTTTTAATCAATAGGCTTGGTTAAGCGCCCCTAATCTTTAAGAGCGCACCAAGCACTTATCAGCTTCAAATCAAAAGGACAATGTCTGGCCTTCAGTCATAGGAACCACTTCCGTTGCACTGCCTTGCATAGCGGCCTGAAACTGAGCCAGCGTGCCCGTCGCTAAAGGATTAGAGTTGTAGTGCATGGGTATAACGCGTTTGGGGTTGATCCACGTTTTGATAGCGTAAGCTGCATCCTCTGGATCCATCGTGAAGTTACCACCAATGGGCATCAACACCAAATCGGGTTTGTAGCGTTCAGCAATAAACTTCATGTCACCAAATAAACCGGTGTCACCCATGTGCCAGATCTTAAAGCCGTTTTCCAGCTCAATGATGTATCCCATTGCCTCACCAGCAGGGTGCGATTCGTTCTTACCAGTCGCTGGGTTTTTCCAAACAATCAAGGATGAGTGTTCAGCCTGCACTGCGGTCACTTTAATGCCAGGATAGGGTTTTACACTTCCAGACTTGTTAAAGCGGTGACCCAAATTCGCGGGAATAATCCCAAGAGTTGTAAGCGGTGTCACCATGTCAGCGGGACCATACAAAACTGTATTGTTCAACTTAGCAATATCAGGTGCGTCACCCAAATGGTCCACGTGAGCGTGAGTCACGAGCAACAAATCTACTTTACCAAGCGCACTTAGGTCGCTTTTATAGGGTTGGGGGGTTTTGGGACCCGCAGTGATCCAAGGGTCAATCACAATAATTTTTCCACCCGGTGACTTGATCCTAAAACCAGCTTGACCCAGCCACAAAAGCTCAGTCTTACCAAGAGCGGGGGCTGGTGCACTGGCAGCGCCCATTTGAGAAGCGTTATCAGCTGCGGGCGTTGCACACCCTATCAACCAGACCGATAAAAGTCCAACGCTGATAAATTTAATTCGAGATAGATAATTCACAAGTATCCTTTCTAAAGATAATTAATCCAAATTGACTGATCTAAGAGTTGTTGGGCGCAGGTTTAGGTCTTTGACTCTTAATCTCACCCTCTATGGTAACGATTAATTTTGTAAAAGCCTGCGCAAGGGATAACCCCCAGAAAAACATCGCCCTCTCCAAAACAGAAACTGGACTCAAGACTACTATTGTTTTAAAAAAAGCTTAAGTGGCTCTAAAATACTGTGGTGTTCATCTCCGAACTTTAGGGACTCCAGCTTTGTTTCATCCTGCGTCGCAGCCCCAACGCGTTTTATCAACTGGCATCCAGAGCTTTTGGGTTCTGTGCTTTGTGCTTGTTTTATCAGCCTGTACCTCAAGTCCCATAAGGACGGGGACTTACTACCCAACACCCAGTAATTCCAACAACGTTGAGATCCCGAACACGCTTTCTCCTGAAAAAGCGCAAGGGCTCGCCGTATATGCCCTAGGCCTGGTTGGTACTCCTTACAAATGGGGCGGCAACACGCCCGATTCAGGCTTTGACTGCAGTGGCTTGATAGCCTATGTTTACCAGTCTCAGACAGGTGTCAAGTCCCCCCGCACTGTTGCGGGTCTCAAGAGCTGGGGGCATGAGGTGAGCCGCCAACAACTGCGAACGGGAGACATACTGCTATTTGGTCCCCCCAAAGAGCCCAGCCACGCCGGCATCTATGTGGGTGAGGACAGGTTTGTGCACGCACCGTCAACAGGGGGCACGGTGCGTTTGAATAAACTAACGACTGCGTATTGGAAGGAAAAAGAGCTCAGTATCCGCAGGCCCTAATGGGCTGAGTGGTGAAGTCTTGACTCTGATAAAGGGCCTATGGCCTATGGCCTATGGCCTATAGCCTGGGCTTGTGGCTCACCCCTTCAACTAAACATCATTGTTAAATAGGCCGCATCGTCCAACAAATTCAACGTTAAATAGGCGCTGAGCTTGTAGAGAAGATAGAGTAATTTCTCAGTCAGATCTGAATTGTTCACAATTGACGGTTTGCCTAAACGAATTCTTTAAATTGATATTTGAATGCTAATGAATTGGGTATTGGAGTTGTTTACAGCCCAGTACCGACTCGTTTAATTTTAACAAATGTCCTGACTTCAGTCTAGCAATAATCACTCTAGCTGCGGGCGGGGAGCTCACAAAAGTCTACAGTCAATAGCCGATACCAGATAGTCGGTAGCCGATGCGCACCCGAGTGGCCCCCTCTGGGTCACTCCTGCATCTGGTTGCCTTGAGTATTGGCATAAGCTAATCAAATATTAATAATTAGAAACTGGCCCAATTGTGATACCGTATAGCAAATTCATTGCATTCCAAGCCCTTCACCCAACTTTGTAATCTCGCTCACTCAGAGATTACTTAGATCAGACAGCAAAGAGAACCTACAAATGAACCAGATCGATCAGACGACAAACACAGCTCACCCGCTTCGTAGGGGCCTGCTCAAGGGCGGAGTCGGGCTAGGGTTAGGACTTGGGCTCGGCTTGAATACTAGTGGCTCAAGCTCCCAAGCAAATGCTGGACAAAGGACGCAATTGCCTTTTGCCTACGGGGAACGAGAGCTGGCCTCCTTTCCTGAGAAAAAACCAATGATTGTGCTGACCTCTCGGCCCGTTCAACTTGAAACACCCTTTGAATATTTTGATAACAAAATCATCACCCCAAATGATGAATTTTTTGTTCGCTACCATTTGGCCAATATTCCAAAAATTATTGACGCCAAGCGCTTTACCCTGAGAGTTGGAGGAAATGTCTCAAATCCCCTGGAACTCACACTACGCGATTTGAAGACCCGATTTACACCACAAAAATTGGTCGCTGTGAATCAATGTTCGGGCAACAGCCGAGGGTTCTTTGAGCCGCGAGTTACAGGCGGACAACTCGGTAACGGCGCGATGGGTAACGCTCAGTGGGTGGGCGTTGCATTAAAAGACATCCTTAACCTTGCCAACCCAGGCCAAGGTGCACGACAGGTTAGTTTTAACGGCTTAGACACCCCCGTACTGCAAAGTGAGGCGGACTTTGTCAAAGCCCTCAACATTGACCACGCACTCTCCATTGACTCCAATGTGATGGTTGCTTATGAGATGAACGGATCTGAGCTCCCCTATCTCAATGGATTCCCCTTAAAACTCATTGTTCCTGGGTATTACGGCACATACTGGGTCAAGCACTTAAGTGAGATCAATGTTATTGACACAGAGTACAACGGGTTTTGGATGAACCCGGCTTACCGCATACCAGACAACGATTGCAGTTGCGTTGCCCCGGGCACAGCTCCTACCAAAACGGTACCGATCAACAAATTCACTATCCGCTCCTTCATCACAAACCTCCAAAATGCAAGCACCGTCTTGGCAAATCAAAGCACCGTGGTGAGAGGTATCGCATTTGACTCTGGGCTTGGAATCTGCAAAGTCTTGTTCTCAAGCGATGATGGGCAAACTTGGACTGAAACAAAGCTTGGCAACGATCTAGGGCGATATTCATTCAGAGGCTGGAGCACCCAGTTCACAGCAGCCACAAAGGGTGAGTTAAAACTGCGGGTTAAAGCCATCAACAGAGCCGGTGAGGAGCAGCCGATGAACGCTAAGTGGATGCCTGCGGGCTATATGCGCAATGTGGTTGAAACAGTAACAGTAAGCTCTGTTTAAAGAAAAAGTATGTGTCTAGGTTTGAGCTAATTTTTAAATTAAAAATGAAACAAAGCTCATCAAAACAACTGCTACAAAATTTACATTCCAACACTCTTAGAAATTCAAAACCGAATAGCCTTATGCAAAATCAAACCATGGTTACGAAGAACATCAAAAACTTCCAAGCACGCAGCTCTCGCTTGGTATTTGTAAAAGCATCGCTGGTCAGTGCTCTCCTCGTTTCGCCGTGGGTGAGCGCCCCACTCATTGCAAAAACCTTCGACCAGCCCGCTGACTCAGTTCAGTGGAGAGCTTCTGAGTTCGCGGGTTACTCACTGGCCCTACAAAAATGCACAACCTGTCACTCTGCTCACTACGCGGAGTACCAACCCCCAAGCGCAGGCGCAGCGTATTGGAAGGCTCAGGTGCTTAGGATGAAAAACGTCTTCAAAGCACCCCTTACGGATGAGGAGGCGCAGACCGTTGTTGAATATCTATCGCAAAACTACGGGTCCGCGCGAAAGTGAATAAGAGGCTAAAGCAGAGCTTGTAGAAGCTTGTAGAAACTTGATGGAGCTTGGATGACTTCGTAAAGCTCCTGCTCACCTCTAGTTAAACACGTGGTTCAAGCCATTAAGTGATTACTCAGCAGCTTTGCCACATGAAGAGCGCTTCGCTCCAAATTGTCCTCGATTTGATGGCGACAACTCGTACCTCCTGCAATCACAATACAGTCAGGATCCTCTCGCAAGGCGGGCAGGAGCTTTAGTTCAGCCATCTTGATGGAGACATCAAAGTGCTCTTTTTCGTACCCAAAACTACCCGCCATCCCGCAGCAACTGCTCTCAATTAGTTTAGCCTCAGCGCCGGGCAGCAACGCAACCGCTTGCACGACCGAGTCCATCAAATCAAAAGCTTTTTGATGACAGTGTCCGTGGATTTTGAGAGCGCTTTGAGCAGGTTTCAGTTTAGATTTCAAAAGCTGTAAATGCCCGCTACGACTCTCTCGCGCCAAGAACTCATCAAAGAGCATCGTCACCTTGGAGACGCGCTGCGCGCGCTCGCCAAGGCCCATCACCAAAGCCTCATCCCTGAGCGTGAGAAGACAACTCGGCTCAAGCCCCACAACTGGGATACCCTTATCTGCAAAGGCGTGCACATGATCCAACAAGCGAGTGAGCGACGCGCGTGCCTGATCGATCATCCCTACGGACAAATAGGTACGACCACAGCAAAGATGCTCACCCGAGTCCTCATGGGTCAACACATGCACTCTATACCCAGCAGCGTTCAATACCCTCAGAGCCGCCCTTGCGTTCTCGCCCCCGCTCTCGAAAAATCCATTAAACGTATCTACGAATAAAACCACCGAACGGCTCGTATCAGTGCTTCTTAAGAGCTCCTCTTTGCTGAGGGTCTCATACCCACTATTGAAGAAATGTTTAGAACTCCAAGTCGGCAAAGTTCTCTTGGCTGCGAACCCAAGTAGCGATTCACTGAGCTTGGATACCAGCTTACTTTTATTTCGCAAATTGAGCACAGGCGCCAAAAGACTTGCGATCCTTGCATACTGAGGTAAATAGCCTATTAAATAATCCCGGGCGCTAAACCCATACTTTTTCTTATAGTGATAGGCCGTCTCAATTTTCATGCGTGCCATATCCACACCGGTTGGGCACTCGCGTTTACAGCCTTTACAGCCCACACAAAGATCAAAGGCCTCCTTGACCAAGGGACTTGTCAAGCCCTCAGCGCCGAGTTGTCCTGAGAGCGCGAGCCTAAGCGTATTGGCTCGCCCCCTTGTTAGGTGTTGCTCATCTAGGGTGGCCCTGTAGCTTGGGCACATGGTGCCCGCATCAAACTTTCTACAGTGCCCATTGTTATTGCACATCTCTACAGCCTTGGCCATCCCAAGGGCTGCATCCGCGCCCGTTCCAGGCGCTGAGATTTGTTCACTTACGGGGTCATTTTGAACATCCCACGCACTCCAGTCTAGAGCCGTCTTAAGCGGTATGACCTTGTAGGTGGGGGGGTAGCGCAAAATACTTTGATCGTCCATTTTGGGAGGATCAATGATCCGAGCAGGACTGAGTAAATTGAGGGGATCTAAATAATGCTTGATGGACCTAAAGGCACTGTATATCTGGTCACCAAATTGCCACTGAATCCACTCCCCCCTACAAAGCCCGTCCCCGTGCTCACCGCTGTAAGCGCCCCTAAATTTGGCAACCAGACTTGCAGCTTCCTCGGCTATGGCCCGCATCTTCACGCCTCCTTCGCGGCGCATATCCAAGATGGGGCGGACATGCAGAGTGCCAACCGAGGCGTGAGCGTACCAAGTCCCGTGAGTACCGTTTTTCTTAAACACTTCAGTGAGCGCGTCCGTGTACTCTGCAAGTGACTCCAGCGGGACAGCGCAGTCCTCAATAAAGCTGACGGGTTTACCGTCCCCTTTGAGGCTCATCATGATGTTCAGACCAGCTTTGCGAACTTCCCATAAATTTTTCTGAGCGCCCGCGTCCACCATCTCCACCACGCTGTTGGGGAGTCCTAAGTCACCCATTAACTCAACTAACTCGCGCAACTTCGCGAGCAACTCGGGCTGAGACTCTCCACTGAACTCAACCAACAAAACCGCAGCCGGTTGGCCGTTGTTGATATGCGGGGACAGGGCGGTGCGGATGGTCGGTGCAAAGGCTGGGTTTTGCAGACTCAACTCGATCATGGTTCGGTCCACCAACTCGACTGCACTTAAAAGTGGTCCACCCATTTTGACAATATGTTGGGGGGCGTCCATGGCTGCGTAAAAGGTGGGGAAATTCACCACCCCAAGCACCTTGGTTTGGGGGACTTTAGACAGTCGCAGTTTAAGGGACTGCGTGAGTCCAAGTGTTCCCTCACTGCCAATCATTAAATGAGAGAGATTGACACTTGCATCAGTTGTGTAGGGCAACTCACTTTGAGGGTGAAAGATGTCTAAGTTGTAGCCCGCAACACGTCTGAGCACTTTGGGCCAACGCGCCATTATTTCAGGCTCAAGCCGAGTAGCCAGTCCTTTGACGAACTCACCAATTTGCCTTGCTCGTCCGCTAGATTGCGCAAAATCTCCAAGCTCCACGGACTCACCACTGCTGAACAATACACTTACGCCCTCCACGTTGTGCACCATGTTGCCGTAGGCCAAGCTTCGGCTACCGCAGGAGTTGTTACCGGCCATACCGCCCAAAGTTGCCTGCGCACTTGTTGAGACATCAACCGGATACCAAAGCCCGTGGGGTTTTAGCGTTGCATTCAAATGATCGAGAACGACACCGGGCTGAACATCTACGGTTTGACGCAGTACATCAATGTTGCTGACTTTGTTGATGTATTTGGAATAATCGATCACCAGACCCACACCTACGGTTTGGCCGCATTGACTGGTACCCCCACCCCTTGGGACTATGGGGACCTGCAGGTCTCTACAAATATCCAGTGCAGCACGCACATCATCTAGCGTTTTGGGGACCAACACGCCTACAGGCATCACCTGATAGATGGAGGCATCTGTTGAATAGCGCCCTTTATCGGCGGCACTCCAAAGAACCTCTCCCTGAGTATCGGCGCGTAATCGTCGCCCCAGCAATTGAGCCACATCGTGATCGGGGGCGTTTAAGCCAAAGTTGGGGGAGTCGCTTTGAGTGCCCAGTTGTTGAGCTGAGAGAGGCGCGTTCATAAATGTTGTGGATGCTTTTAGAGTGAGATAAAGTTCGTTTGAAAATGGGTTGAGGTTTATTTTTAAACCTACGATGCATGAGTCCTTGCGACCCAGTAAATTGCCCCTTGGGGTCCATATTTTTCTGAATGCGGGGTGTGCGCTTCAAGGCGAAATGTGTCGCCTACCCCCAGGTGCTCAGTCTTTGCGTCCACTGTAAGCCACATCTCACCGGCTACGATTAATGCCTCAGCTTTGAAGGGGTGCGTGTGCTCCACCACCACTTGGTTGGGAGTCCACTCCCTCACCAAGACCTCTGAGCATCCCTTTGCAGTGGAGGCGGACTTGAACTCTTCGAAACTGGGGAGTAGGCTCATAAATGGTGTTCCGTGATGTATTTTCAAACGATGTGTTGATAGGTCAATTTAAAGCACTTGTCTCCAATACCGGGCGTCAGGCATTTGTGGTTGGTTTTTTATGGATCAAGCACATCTATCGTTGTTAAGCTATATGAAACATCATCTTCGAGCATAGGCATAGACGTAGATATAGACGTAGACATAGACAACCCCTTATGCGGTGACCTGTATTTCATGAACATCTTGGCACTTTAGCAACTGTCCTCACCCTTAACCGGGTCCAGCACATCAAAGCGTCCATAGAACTTTAACGATCCGTTGACCCCTTGAAGCTCTCAACGCTCTTGCTCGTGAATCAGTATAGATTAAAGATTTCCCCTTTGATTCTATTGCAACTCTAATGCGTTCACCACAAGAGGGGATTGAACGAAATCAACAACAAATTTTGGATAGTTTGATATTTAAGGTCGAACTAGCGGGTCATGTTCCAATGGCTGCTAGGACCGATAAATAAAGATATCGCTGCCATTTGCATACCTGACCTTTGAAATGTAGCCCAAACTGGCGACGTCGATAATGATTTTTGCTAAAGCGCGTCATATCGGCTACGCAGTGATATCTATTGGCAAGGATAGCGGGCTTTTATATTTTTGTCCGAATTGTTGAAAGGACTCTTTTTTTGCAACTATCTTGTCCTTGCTGCTGAGACATTTTGCAAGCCTAACCCTATCCACAATGTCGATTCCCGTCTGCATTGTTCTTGGCATTCTTGGCATTCTTGGCATTCGAGAGATGGCAATCCGTTATATCCGTTATCTGTGAATGTTGACTTCAATATCTGTTCACTTTCAGGTGGGTGTTCTCCCCCCTCCTGGTATGCCCGCATGAATGGCTTGGGGCAGCTATGTAATAATGTTTAGCTACTTTTAAGAGCCAATAGTTTCTTATCATTGCCACCGAACTTGACCGTTTTTTTACTATGCTAAACCTCGATTTCCACCCCACTGGCCGTCATTTCCTTCAAATTCCTGGGCCGTCCCCCGTACCCGAGCGTATTCTTCGCGCCATGAGTTTGCCAACCATCGATCACCGAGGCCCAGAGTTTGGTCATCTTGGCTTAAAAGTACTCCAAGATATTCAAAAGATCTTTCAAACCACCCAACCCGTTGTCATCTACCCCGCGTCCGGTACTGGAGCCTGGGAGGCGGCACTTTGTAATGTGCTAAGTCCAGGAGATGAGGTGCTCATGTATGAGACGGGCCACTTTGCAGCGCTGTGGCACAAGATGGCATCTAAACTGGGTATCAAAACCCGCGTCATCTCCCTTGAAGGAACCACGGATGGGATTCCCAACGCTTGGAGACACGGCGTACAAGTTGACCTCATTGCCAAGCACCTCAAAGAGGATACGGGACACGCCATCAAGGCCGTATGCGTCGTGCACAACGAAACATCAACGGGTGTTACGAGTGATATTCACGCAGTCCGGCGCACCATTGACATGCTAAAACACCCCGCTCTTTTGATGGTGGACACGATCTCTGGATTGGCTTGTGCCCAGTACAAACACGATGAATGGGGAGTGGATGTCTCCATCAGCGGCTCACAAAAGGGGTTGATGCTCCCACCCGGCATCAGCTTTAATGCAGTCTCCCCCAAAGCGCTTGAGGCCAGTAAAGTCGCAAAGCTTCCAAAAGCATTTTGGGCCTGGGACGAGATCATTGAGATGAATAAAACAGGCTACTGGCCCTACACCCCGAACACTCACCTGCTGTACGCACTGAGTGAGGCGTGTGACATGATCTTAGACCCCCATAGCCAAGGCATAGAGGGCGCATTCAAGCGCCACCAAAGGAGTGCTGCTGGCGTGCGGGCTGCGGTGAACGCGTGGGGGCTTCCCATCCAGTGTGCAGATGAGGCGGTTTACTCGCCCGTCTTGACTGGCGTAATACTGCCCAAAGAGTTTGATGCGGACGCGGTACGTAAGACAATTTACGAGCGATTTGACTGCTCACTTGGCACTGGACTGGGCAAGATCAAAGGCAGAATGTTCCGAATAGGGCACCTCGGGGACACCAACGATTTGACCTTAATGGGCACCCTTGCAGGTTGTGAGATGGGACTTAAGGCCTGCGGCATTACTTTGAAATCCAGCGGCGTGCTAGCAGCGATGGATTATTTTTCTGCAAATCCTGTCCCCAAACCAACTCCAAAGTAAATAGCCCCCTCGGCTCAGGACGCTAAAAATTTCGGGTATCCGTAATCGGTTGTTGACTTGGACAGTTTTTCATTGTTTGGTTTGCTGTTCATAAAATGCATTTCGTTGTTGACAGCCAGCGTCAGTTTGTGTAGCATTACTTCGTAATTCACTGTTTATTTATGCCAACCATCAGCACTTTTTATGGCATCCTGATTCGGATGTACTTCAACGATCATGCCCCTGCACACTTTCATGTGCAGTATGCAGAATACAAGGCCACGGTTGATATCCAATTGCTATCTATCTCAAGTGGCGAGCTTCCTCGTTGAGCGCAAGAACTTGTTCTCGATTGGGCTGAACTGCATCAACAAGAGCTGCTAGAAGACTGGCGTCTATGCATGGAAAAACAGCAGCCAAAACCGATTGCTCCTTTAAAGTGAGGTCGAATATGGAATGGGACGTTATAGAAGTTAAGGCTGTTGCACCATTGGCCCTTAGGGTTCAATTTGCAGACGGCACCGTGGGCAAGGTTCAGTTTGAAACAAGTCACTTGACAGGCGTATTTGCAGCCTTAAAAGACCCCGTTATTTTTCAGCAAGCGCACATCGATGACGGCGCCGTTACATGGCCTGGAGACTTGGATCTAGCGCCTGATGCCATGTATCAAGCGATCAAGTCTCAAGGTGAATGGGTATTGCGTTGAGATGCCGATACCCCAAATCAACGAATCTTCTGTTTGCCGTCCAAAGGACTTGCTAACAGCTTTTTCAAAATCGCATGACGGGCTTTGGAAATTTATGGACGAGGCTAGATCTAGCTGGAAATAGCAACATGATGTTCCAGCTTGGTCATTCTCACCGCAGATATGTGATGCCGGTGCTTTTTTCAAATTTACAAGGTTAGAAGACAAGCCATTACTTGTCGCAGCTCACTTCCTTTATTCATGGCGGGCGACACAGGGCATTTACAGATTAGATACTGATCTATTCAAAGCCCTTCAGGGAACAGAACTTAGCGGTGCGGTTCCATGCGAAGTACTTAAAAAAATTCCGGAATGGTGTCTGTACGTTGAAACCCCAATGATTCCATATGTTTCAGCTTCAGGCTCTGCAGAGATAGCGCACGGATTTTTTGTGTTGTTAGAGCCTGATCGTGAGACCGGAGAACCATGGGTGTCGTTTTTCATTGATGGCAAGTACGGGTATGAGATGGCCACAATGAAACTTATCGATGAGAAGACTATTGATGAATGCATTTTGGAAACGATAAAAGTCGTTTCGCAACGAAACCCAAATCACTATGGGCTTGACTCTCACAACGCGGCGAAGAGTATGGCAGACCTGCTTTCCCCATTTTTAAACATTGTCTTATTCATCTGTTCGCAAGCAAGTGAGATTGGTTGCGGTGAAAAAAAACCTTCATTGCCAGCAGAGAAAAGAACCAAGCGGGGAATTCGTGTTTTCCCGCCTGATGCTCCCATGAGTTGGGATGTTGGATTTCGAATTGGTGCCGCATTAAGGTTGGCTCAGTCATCACCAGATCAAAAAGGAGAACTTGGTGGCTCTGGTGTTAGACCACACATTCGGCGTGCGCACTGGCATGGGTTCTGGCACGGTCCTCGTGAAGGTACGCGGTCTTTCAAACTTAAATGGATTCCTCCTATTCCAGTTAAGGTGGACGACTTAGATGCAATACCTGCTGCAATCAGAAAAGTAGAGGCATTAGTCGTCTAGAAATGCCTACCAATATTTTGAATCTTTCGCGGCTCAATGTTGAACGCGTGGAAGATGACGAACACGATTACCACATCTATGCGAATTCAGTCGTCAATCCAACTACGTGCCCCAGTTGCCAAAGCGCTCGTCTAGTTGGTTTTGGGCGCAACCAGCAGTTAATCAAAGATTTACCAATGCACAGCAAGCGTGTTGGCATTTATTTCGATACCCGTCGATACCGTTGCAACGAGTGCAATCGTACCTTTCTTGAGCAACATCCAGACTTTCATCCTGACCGTGCCATGACTTTGCGGTTAGTCAATTGGATTGGGCAGCAAAGCTTGCACCGTACCTTTTCCAGTTTGGCAGAAGAAACGGGCGTGGTTGAAGGAACTATTCGCAACATCTTTCGAAATCATGTCAATGAGCTTGAGGCTCAATTTCGGTTTGAGGCACCTAAGTGGATGGGCATTGATGAAATTCACCTGATCCGCCCTCGATGCGTCATCAGCAACATCCAGAACAACACCATCGTGCACATGCTGGTGAACCGTAACAAAGACACGGTGATCAATTACTTGTCCAACTTGGCTGGACGCCATGAAGTTCAGTACGTGGCCATGGACATGTGGGCACCTTATCGTGACGCTGTTCAAGCCGTGATGCCCAACGCCAAAATTGTGATCGACAAGTTCCATGTCGTCAGAATGGCCAACGATGCCCTAGAGCGCGTCAGAAAGGGCTTGCGTGAGCAATTGACGACGAAGCAACGCAGAGGCCTTATGCATGACCGATTCGTGCTTTTGAAGCGCGAGCGTGATTTGAATGACCGTGAGCGCCTATTGCTGGATGGTTGGACGGCCAACTACCCCGACTTGGGCGTGGCTTACAGGCTCAAAGAAGACTTCTACGGCATCTACGAGAAGGCAGATTCACCTCAAGAAGCGATGAAGGCATACGAGGCTTGGAGTCGGGCGGTGGCCCCACAAGTCAGGGATGCCTATTCTGATCTGATCCGCGCTTGGTCAAACTGGCAGTCTTGGATCATCAACTACTTCGAGCATCCAGTCACCAATGCCTACACGGAGAGTTTGAACAACTTAATTCGGGTCATGAATCGCCTTGGCCGTGGGTACAGTTTTGAAGCGCTGCGAGCCAAGATTTTGTTCACGGAAGGGGCGCATCGAAAAACCAGAGCAAGGCCCAAGTTTGAACGTAGACGTGAGCCCGCTGACATGGGTTATGGCGTACCGAAGAACGGTGTGGGTTTTTACTTGCCGCCTGGACACATGGGCAAGATGGTTGATTTTGGCCACCAACATGAAACGCAAGGTGCTGAAATCAACTTCGGTGCTCACATACCAACACTAATTGAGATGATCGAGTCAGGTCGGCTTTAGGCACTGATCAACAACCGATTACGGATACCCAAAATTTCATCGCCTTGTTTTAGTACTTGGAGGCGCTAGAACCAGTCTTTGGATCGAGCGCGGCGAGTGGTTTTCTCGCCCACACACGGTCTAAGGCGTTGGCAAGCCAAGTCACCAGTGGTCTCTCCAAATATTTGTAGACCAACAACGAGAAGACAAAACTGATCGACCAACCCAGTGCAATAAAAATCCAAGCACTGAGCTCACTTTGTAACGCATATTTGTACCAAACTCCACTTAAAACAATAAGTACCGCAAAGTGATTTAAAAAGAGCGCATAAGAAGAATCGCTCAAAAGGTGTAGGTACTTTGAGCGGGCTTTAAGGCTACCCGATGGGTTTAGCTTTGTCGCCAGATACAAACTAAGCGCTGTTGCAATTGCAATCGCGACACGCGCTCTGGGCGCGTAAATAAAAGCACCTACAGCCATCGCCAAGGTAAACACAAAAACCTTTAAGGCACGCGGCTGTTGTGTGGACCAAAAGGCAAGCATTCCCAAGCCGTAAGCACCGTAGAAGTAAACCGCATAATCATCCCAATCCGGGTTCAGGTTAAAGAACCACAAGGACGCAGTGCTGAGTAAGCTGATGAGCGTCAAATGCCCTGCAAGGTAATACTTACCTCGCAGAGTGTTTGCAAGCCAAATCAAAAAGACGGTGGCCATAAAGAGTTGCAAATCAATTGCCACGTACCAAACCCCAACCGTTAACGCATCGATTTGGAGTACGTTTTGCACCATCAATAGATGTCCAAAGAATTTAACCCAACTTGGCTCGGCGGGCAGCCAACTCTCTAGGCCTAACGCGGCCGCAGCGCCCTCTATGTGACTGCGCATGAGCCAGGCCGCAAGCACCGTGATCACCAGCGCAATGAAGTACGAGGGCAATAATCTAAAGTACCTGCGCACGATTAGGGGCAGTGGAGATATCTTTTCTTGCCTTGCAAAGGACCTTGCAACCAAATAGCCAGAGGTGACCAAGAAGACCTGCACAACCATACGCGCATCTTCAAAGAGAACGTTGATAAGACCGCTCCAAGTCATACTTAAAACGTCAGCCATGGGGCTGTAAGCTGCGAAGTGGTGCAACACAATCAGTTGAGCGGCAATCGCTTTGAATGCGTCGACCGTTAGGGAACGTGTTCTCAAACTAAACCCCTCTTGAGGGGAAATACACGGGAGACTTGAATTGACTTCTTCAATGAATTTAATGGCCCAAATGGGTTCAATTGTTTTAATGCGCTAGAGGTGTGAATACAATGAAGGGGAACTCGGTTCTGCCTGAAATTAAAATCAAAGCTCTTGAAAGCATTTAACTGCGAACACCCTAATAGGGTTTTAGATCCACTTTGCAAAGTACCTCCCAACCGCCCCTTGCTTGGATACAAGCGCACGAGCCACTGCCCAACCCGTCTAGTGCGTGGGGTCAGGGTAGCCGTGCTCCGGGCCTGCTCGCAGCCGGCGAGGACTTGAGCACTGAGCGACTTAGGGAAGCTTACAGCAAAGGCATTTTCCCCTGGTATAGCGCCTCCCAACCCGTGTTGTGGTGGAGCACAGATCCCAGAATGGTCCTGAAGGTGGATCAATTTCGTATTCATCATTCGTTTAAGAAAACCTTATCTGCTTTTATCAAGAATCCGAGTTGCGAAATTCGCATGGATTCGGCCTTCTCAAAAGTCATTCAAAATTGCGCCCTCAGGCCACCTAAAATTCAAAGCGCAAGCCGCCTTGAACATTCACAGCCATCAAACCAAGGGCACCCAGAACCCGAAGAGCTTTCAGGGACTTGGATACTTCCGCAGATTCAAACCACTTACTGCGCTGCCAACAGGGAGGGTTTTGCCCACAGCGTGGAGACCTGGATTGACGGCGTTTTGGTAGGAGGACTTTACTGCGTATCGCTTGGTAAAGCGGTTTACGGGGAGTCGATGTTTAGCCTTCAAAAGGACACATCGAAGATTGCCCTAGCAGCGCTGGTTGCATTTTGCAAAACTCACCAGATTGTAATGATAGATTGCCAGCAAAACACCAGTCATTTAGCCTCTTTAGGCGCGCGTGAGATGCCACGATCTGAATTTATAGAGTCGATCAAGATCACACAAACACAAGTGTCCCCGACTTGGACATTTAAACCCGAATTTTGGAGGCAATTATCGGTTTAAATTATTGTTGTAAATTTTTTTCTACATCTGAAAAAACTGAATGATTTGAATTAAACTTTTTCTGTGACTGATCTCAAGGACCTTCCCCTCCAAGCTTTGCAGTTTTATGCAACAGCCCCTTATCCCTGCAGCTATTTAGAGGATCGTCAGGCGCGCTCGCAAGTTGCAACGCCAAGCCACCTGATCCAAAGCGACGCCTACTCTGAGCTCGTCACCCAAGGCTTCAGGCGCAGTGGACTCTTCACCTACCGTCCCTACTGCGATGGCTGCAAGGCCTGTGTCCCGCTCAGAGTACTCGTGAACGAATTTGCACCCAACCGCAGTCAAAGAAGGGCCTACAAGGCTAACCAAAGCCTTCAGACCCGTATCACCACACTGGGATTCAAAGAGGAGCACTACGAGCTCTATCTTCGCTACCAAATGGCCAGACACAGTGGGGGCGGAATGGACCAAGACAGCGTGGACCAGTACTCACAGTTTTTGCTCCAAAGCAGGGTCAACTCCAGACTGGTGGAGTTCAGGACACCGGGAACCCAGACCAACCTGGGAGAGCTCAAAATGGTTGCGATCCTAGATCTGCTAAACGACGGCATCTCTGCTGTCTACACTTTTTACGAGCCACAGGCGTCCACCAGTTACGGCGCGTACAGTGTGATGTGGCAAATCGAGCAAGCCAAACGCCTGGGACTCTCCCACGTTTATTTAGGCTACTGGATCGAGCAAAGCGAGAAAATGAACTACAAATCGCTCTATAAACCCCATCAAATGTTGATCGACGGAAAATGGACGTGAAATTAAGGGTTTCACTCTAATTTTTTAATTCCCTCGAGTACAGACCCAACTTTAGATTTTTCACAAGGTAAAATCTCCTGATGTCTACAAGCTCCAAACCCCTCAAACCTGAGTCGACGCTAAGCGGTGAGCCAACCATACAAGTCATTGAGCGCATGTTTACCCTGCTCGATGTTTTGGCTCAAAGCGAGGATGCAGTGTCTCTTAAAGAGATCAGCGAAAAAACGGGACTACATCCATCCACTGCGCACAGGATCTTGAACGACTTGGCCTGTGGGAGACTGGTGGAGCGCCCACAAGCAGGGAGTTACAGACTGGGACTCAGACTGTTAGAGCTGGGCAATTCAGTTAAGGCAAGACTGAATGTGCGTGACTCAGCGCTCCCGCTCATGCGCGAGCTTCACAAACAGATTCAACAACCCGTTAACCTAAGCGTGCGCCAAGGCGATGAGATTGTCTATATTGAGCGCGCTTACAGTGAGCGCTCTGGCATGCAGGTCGTCAGAGCTATTGGTGGTCGAGCGCCGCTTCACTTGACCTCGGTTGGCAAGCTCTTCCTCGCCGCAGACGAGAGTGCAGGCGTTCATGCTTATGCAACTCGTACGGGTCTTAGAGGAAATAATAAAAATAGTATTACCCAGCTGACAAGACTTGAGCAAGAGCTGAGCAAATGTAGAGCCAGTGGGATGGCTAGAGATAACGAGGAGTTGGAGCTGGGTGTGCGCTGTATGGCTGCTGGCATCTACAACGATCAGGGCAAACTCATAGCGGGTTTATCTATTTCATCCCCCGCGGACCGTTTAAGTGAAGATTGGGTCAAAAGACTTCAATCCACAGCTGAGGAGATATCTACCTCTCTTGGATTTAGAAAAATAGCAGGTTTTTGAGTTGAAATTTTTCGTATAGAAGAGGTGGTGTTTTGGCTTACGAAATAAGACAAAATATAAAAAGAGTGCTGATAAATGCGCTCTTGCTCTGAAATTTAACTTAGGTGGGCGTTCTCAAGGCACCACGGCGTGTCTCGTTCTCGATCCATCGACGAACACGTTCTGCATCGGCAATACGGCTGAATTTACCAGCCGAATCCAAAAACACCATGATCAACTTGCGACCAGCGATCTTTGCTTGCATCACCAAACACTGACCTGCCTCGGAGATGTAGCCAGTCTTTTGCAACCCAATATCCCAGTTTGGACTGCTCACCAAATGGTTCGTTGTTCTGAACTCCATCCTGCGACGTCCCACCTCAACCGAGTAACTACCGTTCGTCGTCAGTTGACGAAGCAAAGGGTCGTTATAAGCATAGCCAACCAATGTTGCCAAATCTTTAGCACTGGATTGATTGCGCGGTGACAGACCCGTTGGCTCAGCATAACGTGTGTCTTTCATTCCAATAGAGGAAGCTTTAGCGTTCATCAAGGAAACAAAAGCCTCGAGTCCACCAGGGAATGTACGACCGAGCGCGTGCGCTGCTCTATTTTCACTGGACATCAACGCAAGCTGCAAGAGCTCACCGCGTGTCAACGTTGCCCCAACAGCCAGCCTAGAGTGACTACCCTTCTCCGTATCAATCTCATCCTCAGTAATGGTGATAGGCTCATCCATATTGAGTTTGGCTTCGCTGATGAGAACACCGGTCATGAGCTTTGTAATTGATGCGATGGGCAACACAGCCTCATCATTTTTACTGAGTAAAACTTCGTTCGTATCTTGATCAATAACATAAGCAACGCTTGATTTCAATGCGAGCTCGTCTCTTGTAATATGAAGACCGGCGACCTCTCCAAAGGAGGGACGACTGGGCACAAACCGTACAAGGGATCTGTGAAAAGGCCTTCCTTTGTGACTCGCGTGATGAACCACTGGAGCAGTTGATCCATCAGCATCGCCCGACCAAACGGACGTAAGTGAAAGGCTGGAAATCGCTACAACGAGGGCTTGAATGAACAGACGTTTCAAAGGAAGTACCTCTTAGGTAATAAGATTCAAAGCGTATTGTATGATATTTGGAAATCAATAGCAAGATCAATCGGTTACGAAGAATTCTTGAGAATCCAGTATTTCTCGCAGAATTCTCAACCGAAAAACCCAAGTTCAGGGCTAGATTGAGTCGAAATAGCCTAAGTCTTTGATTTTAATGGAGATATTTAAACCGTATCCTTAACCCAGTCAACACCCGGGTGTGGGACGAACCCCACACCTGAGCTCACTGAACAGGCTATTTAACCCAAAATATTAATTATTATGGATTAACTGTCTAACCCTGCGCCATCACTCGGTCCGATTGGCTTCTGAGTTTGTTCAGGGCGCTCAAATATGCCTTTGCTGAGGCGACCACGATATCTGGGTCAGAGCCAACGCCGTTCACAATTCGGCCGCTGTTTTGAAGTCTTACGGTCACCTCGCCCTGACTCTCTGTGGAGCCGCTGATCGCGTTCACGGAATAAAGCACCATCTCTGCACCGCTTTTCACGTGTTTCTCGATTGCTTTGAGGGAGGCATCAACGGGGCCGTTGCCATCCGAGTCAGAGTGAACCTCCAAGCCGTTAACGTTGAAGACGATGCTTGCATGGGGTCTCTCCCCCGTCTCACTGCGTTGACTCAGTGAGACAAAGTTAAAGGTATCTTTCTCATGGGAGAGGTTCTCCTCACTCACGAGCGCCAAAATATCCTCATCAAAGATCTCACTCTTGCGGTCTGCGAGTTCTTTGAATTTGGCAAAGGCGCTGTTAATCTCGCCTTCGCTCTCGAGCTCAACACCCAAGTCAGCCAAGCGCTGCTTGAATGCATTGCGACCACTGAGTTTGCCGAGCACAATTTTGTTGGCACTCCAACCAACATCCTGAGCGCGCATGATCTCATACGTATCCCTGGCCTTGAGGACACCGTCTTGGTGAATACCGGATGCGTGTGCAAAAGCGTTTGCACCGACGACAGCCTTGTTGGGTTGAACTACAAAGCCAGTTGTTTGGGAGACCATGCGACTTGCGGCCAAGATTTGTTGTGTATCCACGCCAACCGTTAACCCAAAGTAATCAGAGCGCGTTTTAATAGCCATCACGACCTCCTCCAACGCGCAGTTGCCTGCCCGCTCACCGAGACCGTTGATCGTGCACTCGATCTGCCTTGCACCACCTATTTTGATGCCTGCAAGCGAGTTGGCAACCGCCATCCCCAAGTCGTTGTGACAGTGCACGGACCAAATAGCTTTGTCGCTGTTTGGAATTCTCGTGCGAAGTGTTTTGATGAACTCACCGTAAAGCTCCGGTATCGCATAACCCACAGTATCGGGGACATTAATAGTCGTTGCGCCCTCCTTAATTACAGCCTCCAGAATTCGACATAAGAAATCCATATCACTTCTGTAGCCGTCCTCGGGACTGAACTCGATGTCACCGACTAAGTTTCTGGCGAAACGCACGGACTGCACAGCTTGCTCGAACACTTGGTCGGGTGTCATTCTGAGTTTTTTCTCCATATGAAGTGGAGAGGTCGCAATAAAGGTGTGGATACGAGAGCTCTTAGCTCCCGCTAACGCCTCAGCTGCCCGGGAGATATCGCGGTCGTTTGCGCGCGAGAGCGAACACACTGTTGAGTCTTTAATGGTATCCGCAATGGCCTTTACCGCCTCAAAATCCCCCTGTGAACTGGCCGCAAAACCAGCCTCAATCACATCCACTTTAAGGCGCTCTAATTGACGCGCAATTCTTAATTTTTCCTCCCTCGTCATCGAGGCACCGGGAGACTGCTCACCGTCACGTAAAGTGGTATCAAATATGATTAATTTTTCAGCCATTTCAAAATCTCCCGAAATAAATGCAAACAAAATAAACAAACCCATGAACTTGAAATTTCGCCCCTTAAACCTGATCCCATGCAAAAGGGCCCGTTGCTGTTGCAGACGGGCCCTTTTGTTGGATAGTCTTACGCGCTACTCAACCCGCCCTAAATGACGAAGTAGTAGTAGTGCCAGAGAAATATTCATAAGTTCACTTTACCACACAAACCGCAGCAGAACTGACTAACAAATCCTTAGTCTACGCTAGAAGTCTCATTATTACAACACCTGAGCCCGACGCAGGCACTTAGGCACTTAGTCAGTGCCCTGTAACGCTTAGTGTGCCCAAGGCTTTAAACCCACTCACCTTGATCACCTATTGGTGCAGACCTTCCTCATCGGGTTCTTCAGTGGACAGGCTAATAAGCGAGGTTTGCTCGCCCTTGTATTTACGCCAAATATAGACCCCGTAGCCACTCGCACCGTAGCAAATAAAGAGTGCAAATAAAGCGGTTGGAGGATTGATGTTGATCACGGCAATGATCAACGCAATCAACACAATTCCAGTGAAGGGGACACTCTTCCTCATCTGAAAATCTTTAAAGCTGTAAAAAGGCACGTTTGTCACCATCGTAAGACCCGCGTAAAGACTCAGTCCAAACACCCACCACGACAGACTCGCACCTGGGTACTCAGTCTCTACTGCCCACCAAATAAAGCCCATCACAAGCGCGGCGGCAGCGGGACTGGGCAGCCCCTGAAAGTAACGCTTATCAACAACCGAGGTATTCACGTTAAAGCGAGCCAAGCGAAGTGCGGCACACGCACAGTAAACAAAGGCGGCGAACCATCCCCAACGACCCAACCCCTTAAGAGCCCATTCATAGGATATCAGCGCTGGTGCTGCTCCAAATGAGACCATATCAGCCAACGAGTCCATTTGCTCACCAAATGCACTTTGCGTATTCGTCATGCGCGCAACACGACCATCCAAACTATCCAAAACCATTGCGCAAAAGATGCCAATAGCTGCTTTGTCAAACACACCGTTCATCGCCATCACGATCGAATAAAAGCCCCCAAAGAGGGCTGCAAGTGTGAACAGATTGGGAAGTACATAAATCCCCTTCATGGGGGGTTTGCGCCGCGAGTGCTCACCCATACCGCCGTCCACAAAAGCAGATGGATCAGAATCGTGTGATTTATGATGGTCCATGGATATCAATCGTTACAAAGTCGCTAAAACAGTCGAGGTCGCAGACACTTTATCACCTGGGGCAACAAGAGGCGTAGCGCTCAAAGGGAGATAAACGTCAACCCTTGATCCGAACCTGATGAATCCGTAGCGTTGGCCCTTGTGCAAAGTCTCCCCTGCATGGACGTAACAAAGAATGCGCCTGGCAATCAAGCCGGCGACTTGAACGAGTGTGACCGTTTGTGCTTGCCCAGCGATAACTGTGTCAATCACAACCGCATTGCGCTCGTTTTCTGAGGAAGCTTTGTCTAGGTCTGCGTTCACAAAAAGACCGGGAAAGTATTGAACGTCCCGGATGGTGCCGTCCACGCTTGAGCGGTTGCTGTGAACGTTAAAGACGTTCATGAAAACGCTGATGAGAAGTGCCTCACGCCCTGCGTAAGGATCCAAACAGCGCTCCACTTTTACGATGCGCCCATCTGCGGGAGAGAGCACACCGTTCTCCAGTTCAGGCACCTCGCGAGCGGGATCCCTGAAAAACTGAACAACAAAGAGCGTAATGATCCACAAGGGGATGCTGACGCCGAACCCTATGAATATCCATGCCCCTAAAGAGACTAAGAAACTAGCGGCTATAAAAGGCCAACCTTCTCGGGCCAACAATGGGTGTGGATAGTTCATAGAGTTCTGTTTAAGCTAAATTATCAGTTACGCGTTTGATCAACCAAGCGATTCTTGGTAATCCAAGGCATCATAGCGCGTAGTTTGCCGCCAACGATCTCGATCGAGTGCTCAGCGTTCAAACGACGTCTTGCTGTCATGCTAGGGTAGCCCGTGCGGCCCTCTAAGATGAAGCTCTTTGCATACTCTCCTGTTTGGATTCTCTTGAGCGCGTTACGCATTGCTTCGCGTGACTGTTCGTTGATCACTTCAGTGCCGGTTACGTACTCACCGTACTCGGCATTGTTGGAGATAGAGTAGTTCATGTTGGCAATACCGCCTTCATAAATCAGGTCAACAATCAGTTTGAGTTCATGCAAGCACTCAAAGTAAGCCATCTCAGGGGCGTATCCTGCCTCAACCAATGTCTCATAACCCATCTTGATGAGCTCGACTGCACCGCCGCAAAGAACGGTTTGCTCACCAAAGAGATCCGTCTCTGTCTCTTCTTTGAAGTTGGTCTCAATGATGCCGGCTTTACCGCCCCCGTTAGCCATCGCGTAGCTCAGCGCCAAGTCACGCGCTTTACCGCTCTTGTCTTGATGCACAGCAACCAAATGAGGAACGCCGCCGCCTTGTGTGTAAGTTGAGCGCACGGTGTGTCCTGGGGCCTTAGGCGCAACCATCCACACATCTAAATCAGCGCGGGGAACAACTTGGTTGTAATGAACGTTAAAGCCGTGGGCAAAGGCGAGTGATGCACCTTGCGCAATATTAGGCTCAATTTCCTTGTTGTAGACTTCGGCGATTTGCTCATCTGGCAACAAAATCATGACGACGTTGGCACTTTTTACAGCGTCTGCAACGGGCATCACTGTGAGTCCAGCTTTCTCAACCTTGCCCCAACTTGCTCCGCCCTTGCGAAGTCCGACAACAACTTTTACACCGCTGTCGTTCAAATTTTGTGCATGTGCGTGGCCTTGTGAACCAAAACCAATGATGGCAACAGTCTTGCCCTTGATAACGCTCAAATCACAGTCTTTATCGTAATAAACCTTCATTTCTTTCTCACTCCTAAAAAATAGTTAATTCAAACTTTCCAAAATCATTGAGTTTTAATGCTTGAACGATCAATCCCTCTCAAGCAACCTCAAATCCGTATACCTTCAAAATATCAAGATAGGTGTCCAAATAAACTCAAACACAACCTCAAACTCTCAGTATTCTTTCTCCGCGCCCGATCCCGCAAGCACCCGTGCGCACCGTCTCCAGTATTGCGTTTTTATCAATCGCCTCCAAAAATGCATCATTTTTGGTGTGATCCCCTGTTAGCTCTAAGGTGTAGCTTTTCTCGGTGACATCGATGATTCGCCCCCTGAAGATATCAGCCATACGCTTCATCTCTTCACGCTCTTTACCAACGGCCCTGACTTTGACCAACATGAGCTCGCGCTCCGTGTAGGGGCCCTCAGTCAAATCAACTACCTTGACCACCTCAATCAGACGGTTGAGGTGTTTGGTAATTTGCTCAATCACGTCGTCTGAACCAGTGGTTTGAATGGTCATGCGCGACAAACTGGAGTCCTCGGTTGGAGCAACGGTTAAGGATTCAATGTTGTAGCCCCTGGCCGAGAAAAGTCCGACCACCCGGGACAATGCACCCGGCTCGTTCTCGATTAATACTGCGATGATGTGTTTCATATTGCGTGTCCTCTTCTCGCTACCCTCCCCCTCAAGCGGTAACCTGAGGGCTTGGCAGACAATAGATTCTTGCCTTGTTTAATTAATAATTTTGGATTCTGCTTGGTGTAGGTCAACTCGACCTCAAAGGTCTTCACTTCCTAAGAGCATCTCAGTAATTCCCTTGCCAGCTTGCACCATTGGGAAAACGTTCTCAGTCTGATCTGTTCTGAAGTCCAAGAATACTGTACGGTCCTTCAAGCGTCTGGCCTCTCTGATAGCACCTTCGACGTCTTGTGGTTTTTCTATAAGCATACCCACATGACCATAAGCCTCTGCCAACTTCACAAAGTCAGGCAGAGCGTCCATGTAACTGTGACTGTAGCGCCCCGAGTACTCAATCTCCTGCCACTGACGAACCATCCCTAAATAGCGATTGTTAAGTGCCATGATGATGATAGGCGTGTTGTACTGTTTGCAAGTCGAGAGCTCTTGAATGCACATTTGCACCGAGCCCTCGCCCGTGATACAAAACACTTCGCTCTGCGGTTTTGCCAATTTAACACCCATTGCGTAAGGGATGCCAACGCCCATAGTGCCTAGTCCACCTGAGTTGATCCAACGTCTGGGCTCATTGAACTTGAAATACTGAGCAGCCCACATTTGGTGCTGCCCCACATCAGAGGTCACGTAAACGTCGTCGTCCTTGGCCATGTTCCACAGTGTTTCCACAACGAACTGCGGCTTGATGACTTGACTGTTGTGTCTGTCATAGCTTAGACAATCTCTTTTGCGCCACTCGTTCACCGTGTTCCACCACTGGGCAAGGGCGTGCTGATCAGGGCGAGATGGGCTCTCTTTTAGCATGAAGAGCATTTCATTCAAAACGTCTTTGACATCGCCAACAATGGGGATATCTACCTTCACGCGCTTAGAAATACTGGAGGGGTCGATATCAATGTGAATGATCTTGCGCTCGTTTTGGGCAAAATGTTTGGGGTTACCAATCACACGGTCGTCAAACCTGGCGCCTACAGCCAACAAAACATCGCAGTTTTGCATAGCATTGTTGGCCTCTATCGTGCCGTGCATCCCGAGCATCCCAAGAAACTTGGGATCAGATGAGGGATAAGCACCCAGTCCCATCAGCGTACTGGTGCAAGGCGCACCCAACAAATCAACCAGTGCTCTGAGCTCGTGAGAAGCCTCGCTCATCAAAACACCACCGCCCGTATAAATGTAGGGACGCTTGGCATTCAAGAGCAGTTGTAAGGCCTTCCTGATTTGCCCCCCGTGCCCCTTAAGAACGGGGTTGTAAGAGCGCATGTGCACTGACTCTGGATAGCCGTGATAAGTTGTTTTTTTGAACGAAATGTCCTTAGGAATATCCACAACCACGGGGCCAGGACGACCGCTCCTCGCGATATGAAAGGCTTTCTTCATGATCAAAGCCAAATCGTCTACGTCTTTAACCAAGAAATTATGCTTAACAATGGGACGTGTTATGCCAACAGTGTCACACTCTTGGAAGGCATCCAGTCCAATGGCGGGGGTGGGAACTTGCCCGGTAATGATGACCATGGGAATGCTGTCCATGTAGGCGGTCGCAATTCCAGTCACGGCGTTGGTAACCCCTGGTCCTGAGGTGACGAGGGCCACACCCACATCCCCGGTTGCTCGGGCGTACCCGTCGGCTGCGTGCACTGCAGCCTGCTCGTGTCTGACCAACACGTGCTGAATCGTGTCTTGCTTGTACAAGGCATCGTAAATGTAGAGAACTGCACCGCCTGGATATCCCCACAGATATTTAACGTTTTCCGCTTGCAGGGATTTAACCAAAATCTCTGAGCCGTTCAATTGCAAAGCATTTGAATTTGCGGCCTTGTCCGAGGCGGGCTTGGGGGTACTTGAAGTTGCTTTGGAGTGGGCAGCGCTTGTGCCAGCATCTGCATCTGCATGATTGGTTTGCATCTTTAACTTTAACCTTTGTGAATTTCGGGGACGAAAAACCTTCGGTGCCCTTTAACGCTCTCTTTTGGAGACGCCGCAGAACTTAGGACCTGTTGCCACAGATGCAGATCGCATCAAACCCAGATCCGTTTACCTTGAGTGTGAATAGCCCTCTATTATTACATTTTTATGCTTGGACGGCTGAAAATTAGCTATTTTTCTCAGCAGTTTTCTCAGTAGTGCGATAATACCCATCGAGACAACGGTACCCAAAGCAATCCAAATGGTCCCGATAAACAACAAAATAACCACTTAAAGAGCGAGACTTGGCAAGCGATAAAGAATTATCAGACTTCTTGGTCGGTGTTGAAAAAAGAGCTTTTAAACGCACCTTTTTCAACGTCAGAGACGAAGAAGCCGCGCTTGATATTGTGCAAGACAGCATGATGAAGTTGGCGGAGAACTACGGAGACAAGCCCAGTGCAGAGTTGCCCATGCTTTTTCACCGAATTCTCTCCAACACCACTTTGGATTGGTTCAGGAGAAAGAAGACCCGCAACGCCCTTTTCACCAATTTCGGCGATTTTGAGTCCAATGAAACCGATGAGGACTTCAATCTGCTCGACAACCTCACTTCTGTTGACGAGCTAGAGCACTCAAACAGTGCGGAAAACGTCTTCAAAAGTAATGAAATAGCTAAAGAAATCGAAAAAGAAATTGAAAACTTACCAACACGTCAACGAGAAGCCTTCCTACTGCGTTATTGGGAGGAGCTGGACGTTTCCGAGACTGCTGCGGCAATGGGGTGTACGGAGGGAAGTGTAAAGACGCACTGCTCTCGCGCTGTGCATGCTTTAATGTTAGCCCTAAGGGCAAAGGGGATTGAGCCATGAAGGTACAAATGACAGAACTAAACCGCTCCCAATTATTAATGGATCAATTTGGTCGGCGCTTGGCGTCTCGCCTGGACTCGTCTGCACAACTAATCTCTCACGACATCGGTGAGCGTTTGCGCGTGGCGCGGATGCAGGCTATTGCTGCCAAGAAGGCTCCTGCATGGGAAACCTTGACCGCCGGGGGAATCCAAGCCCAGGGGAATTTGGCAAGTTTGCACTTTGATTACAAAGAAGGTAATTTGTGGAACAAATTTGCGTCCTTTCTCCCCCTCGCTGCGCTCGTCGTTGGAGTATTTGTGCTCTTTAACTTTAACGATCACCAAATTACAACTGAGTTGGCTGAGGTGGACGCTAAACTCCTGCTTGACGATCTGCCACCCACGGCCTACACAGATCCAGGCTTTTTGAAATTCCTGCAACTGAGCACCGCCTCCTCCAACGATTCAGAGTCGCCTTTATCGAGCGAATCCAGCGATGATCAGCCTAGCGACTCAAGCACAAAGTAACAGGCTCTTCTAAATTGCTCGCTCAAGTCACTCATCTTCTCGGTGCCGCACTACTGATCACCTCGGTAGGAAGTGAGTTGAGTGCGTATGCCCAAACCCCTCAAGAGCAAGCGCAGTCCAATCAAATCGTTGGAGTAACACTGCTCACATCACCAGACAACCCACCGAGCAAAGCAAGTAATAATCAAAACAAACTTGAGAGTCTCCCTACGTGGCGTGATTTAGAGCCAGACCAAAAAATTGCACTTGCACCACTACAAAAGCTGTGGCCCAAGATGAGCGAATTCCAAAAACAAAAATGGTTGGTTATCTCTAAAAACTTTTTGACCATGGGCACTGATGAACAAAGTCGCCTCCAAAGTAGGATGAACGACTGGGTATCACTGTCTAACCAAGAACGTGCTGTAGCAAGACTGAACTTTGCAGAGGTAAATAAATTAAGCGATGATCAAAAAAGAGTTAAATGGGAGGCTTACCAAGCCTTGGAGCCTGACGCTAAGCAAAAACTGTTAGACGCAACTCAGCCCTTACCCAAAGGGGCTGCAATCGCTGTGCGCCCAACCAACAAATCTTTGCTGACCATTACACCTGGTAACTCAACAAGCCACGCGTCCGCTAATTTGCCTAGGATTGATGTTTCACAAATATCTCCAAAAACTCTTCTTGCGCTCCCCAAACCGACCCACACAGACAAACTAGCACCTAAGAGTGCAAAGTAATGTCAATCCAAGCTGTTGGCCCTGTGCCCTCTTGCGAAGATCAGCACGACCTCGCTCCCCAAGAGTCCTTAGTCCCTAGCCTTAAAAGACGCATGGCGTGTTGGATATATGAAGGTGTTTTGCTATTTGGTGTTGTCTTTATAGCGGGCTATTTATTCAGCACCCTTAGTCAAACCCGCAACGCGATGGATAACAGACATGCGTTGCAAGCCTTTATCTTTTTGGTCTTTGGTCTTTACTTCACTTGGTTTTGGAGAAAAGGTCAGACCCTAGCCATGAAGACTTGGAAAATTCGAATCACCAATCTAAGTGGCGGTCCCATCTCGCAATCGCAGGCAGTATTTCGGTATGTGCTGTGTTGGATCTGGTTTGTTCCACCTCTGGCAATCAGTAACTTAATGGAGTTGCACGGCCTGAACTCGCTGGGGATCTTGATGATCTGGGTATTGGCCTGGGCGCTTAGCTCAAAATGCAACCCCACCAAGCAGTTTTGGCAGGATTGTTGGGCAAACACTCAACTCACTATCTTAGAACTTTAAACGGATTGGATCCGATCCAATCCTCAACCAATAATCGATTGCATTGTAAAAGGCTTCATTATCTAAGGTTGAATTAAAAACAATGACCAGCCCCAATAAAACAGTAGTAACGTCTGTCTGGTACATAAGACATTTCTATCTCTATCGTTTAATACTTATATGATGTCCAAATTCTCTTTATGCGTTTACTGCGGCTCCCGAATGGGCCTTGACCCTGCGTTCGCTCAAAGCGCGGTAGATGTTGGCCACTGGATTGGAGAACAAGGGGGACAATTAGTCTACGGGGGCGGCAACAACGGCTTAATGGGCTTAGTCGCCAAATCCGCGCAGCAAGCCGGTGCACGTGTCATCGGCGTTATTCCCCAATCCATGGTCGTTCGCGAGTGGGCAAGAAAAGAGTGCGATGAGCTGATCGTTGTTGAAACCATGCACGACCGCAAAAGAATCATGGCCGAACAGGCAAACGCTTTTTTAGCGCTTCCAGGGGGCATCGGAACATTTGAGGAATTCTTTGAAGCGTGGACCTGGAAACAACTGGGTTATCACAACAAGCCCATAGGGATTTTGAATATTCACGGTTACTTTGACTCACTCATCGCTTTTTTACACAACAGCGTCAAGAGTGAGTTCATGGTAGGTCCCCAAATGGGGTTAATCAATATCGGCACACATACACCGACTTTGTTGGAGGATTTGCAAGCTCAACATCTTGCACTGACCCACTCAAACGATTTGACAAACTATAAAAACATTTAAGACCTAGACCGCTTGGATTCAAAGTCCTCTAGATCATGGACTCACTAAACGATTCCCTTCCCTATGCTTACGCAGTTGTTTGCAGTGTGGGCTTTTTCGCAGGCGTCTTAGGAGGCGTCATCGGATTTGGAACAACCATTATTTTGATGCCCCTGCTGGTGCATTTTTTTGGCCCCCTGCACGCAGTGCCAATTGTGGCGTTGGTTGCCATCATGGCCAATGTTTCTAGAGTTGTCCTTTGGTACCCATCCATTGAATGGAGAGTTTGTGCGGTTTACAACTCTGCCGCAGTCCCCTGCGTCATCTTGGGTGCCAATACTTTGGTCATACTCAGCACAAAGTGGATTGATTGGATCCTGGGTAGTTTCCTTCTTTTAATGATTCCCATCCGAAGAAAACTCAGACAGATGAATTTCAAACTAAAGCTTTGGGAGATGGCACTCGTCGGCGCAGTGATTGGTTACTTGACCGGAGTGGTTGCATCAACTGGTGCTATCAATACCCCGTTCTTTTTGGCATACGGACTCGTAAAAGGCGCGTTTATTGGCACCGAAGCTGCGAGCTCACTCTTTATGTTCATTGCCAAGGGGATCGCCTTTCATCAACTCGGCGTGATTAACTCAGAGGTGATTCAACAAGGTCTCATCATTGGCTCATTTGTCCTGATCGGGTCTGGCTTTTCTAAGAAGCTTGTGCTGAATTTAAGCGAACAAGTGTTCCTCTATCTCATGGAGGGCGTGATGCTGATATCAGGCCTGTCCATACTTGCCATGGCTTGGTAAGCTGGGTCGGTTTGAAGTCTCTGTTCGGCTCACATTAACTGAGTGGCAATGGGTGCAAAGCCATGATTCAAGGGTCCCGCCCCGTTAAACCGCTGCTTGGCTCCAGCCTCAATTGCTTTTAACAAAAACACTCGTCCCGCTTGCACTGCATCGCGCAATTCCAACCCGGTTGCTAAATATGAGGCGACGGCGCTGGATAAAGTGCAACCCGTTCCGTGCAGATTTGGGCTCTCCAACCGAGGAGACTCTAGCAGCAAGGGCGCGAGGCTCCTGTCCATAAATACATCGGTAACTTTTGAACTAGCCTCAGTTGTGGTCCTGCGCTCCTGGCGCCCTGCACCTGTCGTCTCATCTGAGAAACCCTCCTCGAGGTGTCCGCCTTTGATCAATACGGCGTTAGCGCCTAGATCAATGAACGAGGCTGCAACCTCTTGCATATCTGCAGTGTTCACAACGTCTCTTCCTAACAAGTAGGAAGCCTCTATCAAATTGGGCGTAAAAAGAGATGACTCACGCATCAATGCGATCACCCCCTCAGTTAAGGCTGCCTGAGACTGGATAGACAGCTCAGCTTGAGCACCATGAGAAGACACAAGAGAGGCACCACTGCTCGACATCATGACCGGATCAAACACAACGTGCTCCACAGGGTAGTGCTTGAGAAGTTCGGTGATTAAAGCCAAATTCTCTAAGCTTGCAAACATTCCCACTTTGACGCTGTCTACAGCCATATCGTCTAAGACGGACTTGATTTGTAGCTCTAAAAACCGACTTGAAACGGGCTCAACGGCTTGTACCCCTAGTGTGTTTTGTGCGGTGAGTGCAGTGATCGCTGTGCTCGCGTAGCACCCCAGCGCGGATATCGTCTTAATATCTGCCTGTATTCCTGCCCCGCCCCCACTGTCAGAGCCGGCGATGCTCAACACACTGGGATAGCGCAAAGGTTGCGTATTTACAGGGGTGGATTTTGCAGATTGACGGGACATAGTGCTCATGCCTACTATTATGCTGGATTGGGCGTTGAATTAGAATGGACCTGTAATCGCAAATTGATCAACAGCCTTTGTTGCTCAAAGCGGATACATTTAGCAGGTTACTGAGACCGGCTACGTATGTCCCCCCCCTTATTTTCAAACTCAAGTGACCACTCCACCCCTCGCCGTCCAAGTCCGCAGCACCGTTCTGGGGGCGGGTCTTTTGGGACGCCTCTTGGCGCATGAGCTCGTGTCCTTGGGTCACCACGTTGACATTTACGACAAAGGTGGACCCGAGGGTACAGAGTCCGCCGCTAGAGCTGCCGCAGCCATGCTAGCCCCCCTTGCAGAGTCTGTCATCACCGAGCCTAGTGTTGTGAGGATGGGCCACTACGGGCTCACGCGTTGGCCCCAAATTATTCAAACTTTGAACCAACCTGTTTTTTTTCAACAAAACGGAACCCTCATTCTTTGGCACAGACAAGACGCGCATGAGGCCAAACGCTTCAGCAGTGCCCTACATAGAAATCACGCGCTGATGCGTTATTTAGGGGCGCCAGAGGAATTAACGAGCGCAGGACTTCAAGCGCTAGAACCAGGTCTGCAGGGGAACTTCCAACAAGGTATTTACCTCCCCGGCGAGGGACAACTGGACAACCGACAACTCTTGGCTGCACTCCACTCCACTCTCGTGCAGCGCGGCGTTAACTTTCACTGGAACACACCCAAATCCCTAGAGGACTTTGGGACCCTTGATTCCTTGGGCTCCTCAGATTCGGACAACTGGCTCTTTGATTGCAGAGGTCTGGGGGCCAAACCCTCATGGACGGGCATTAGAGGTGTCAGGGGAGAGGTCATTAGACTCTACGCCCCCGAGGTCACACTCAGCAGGCCAATGAGACTCATTCATCCAAGGTATCCGCTCTACATTGCTCCTAAAGAAGATCATGTATTTGTGATCGGTGCAACCGAGATCGAGTCCGAGGACCTATCAAACGCGAGTGTGAGATCAACTCTAGAGCTCCTAAGCGCTGCCTACACCGTTCACTCTGGGTTTGCTGAGGCACGCATACTTGAGATCTCGACCCAGGCGCGACCCACACTGCAAGACAACCTACCCGCCATTCAACAACTTGGTCCCAAAACACTTCAAATCAACGGTCTATACCGGCACGGTTTTTTAATCTCCCCCGCCGTCGTTGACGCGGCCCTGGACTTTGTGCGAACCGCCAGTCACGACAAAGCAGATGCCTTTGGGGTATCCTTTACAAAGCCTTGACGCTGGCTCCAACATTCACCTCACCTCACCTCACCTCAGCCCACCCCCCTCGTCCCATAAAGCCCTGAAGCTTGCAAAATGAATCCCGCCATCATTAAAGTCAAAATCAATCAAACAGAATTCGAGCTCCAGGGAAACGCCTCCTTGGAGGACGCTGCAAGGGTTTACGGGGCAACACCGCCCTTTGCGGCGGCGGTGAACACCGAGTTTGTGCCCAAATCTGATTACAAGGAAAAACGACTGCAAAGTGGCGATGAAATCGAGCTGATCTCCCCCATTACAGGAGGATAATTAGAATGAGCTTACTGATTCAAGTCATCCCCTTTTGACAGCCCTGCGCTTTGCGCTACACCTTAGAACTGCCCATGAATGCCCCTCACAAAACAGTAAAAGAACCCCTAGATTCAGGACTTACTCTATACGGGGAGACCTTCAAATCTAGACTCTTACTGGGCACATCGCGCTACCCCTCCCCTGAGGTTCTCGCACAAGCTGTTGAGGTCTCCAGTCCCGGCATGCTAACCGCTTCACTGAGACGTCAATCCAGCGATAAAGAGGGCTCCAAGAGTTTTTGGGAATTACTCCAAAAAATAAATGTGCCGATCCTCCCCAACACTGCAGGTTGCCACAGCAAGGAGGAGGTCATTGCAACAGCCCAAATGGCACGCGAGATATTCGAAACCCATTGGATCAAGTTGGAACTGATTGGGGATGATTACACGCTGCAACCGGACACCGTCAATTTAGTGAGCACAGCGCAGGCCTTGATTGCCCTTGGCTTTAAAGTTCTACCCTACACCACAGACGACTTGGTACTTTGCCAAAAGCTGGTTGACGTGGGCTGTCAGGCAGTCATGCCGTGGGCTGCGCCGATCGGAACCGGCAAAGGCCCCATCAACCCTTACGCGCTTGAAACACTCAGGGAAAGAATCAAAGTACCTATGATCATTGATGCAGGACTGGGACTTCCCTCCCACGCCTGTCGGGTGATGGAGTGGGGATACGACGGAGTGCTTCTTAATACGGCCGTGGCACTCGCTCATGACCCTGTATCCATGGCCAGAGCATTTCAAAATGCGGTAAGCGCTGGGCGCGGCGCATACCTCTCGGGGGCGATGCAACCCCAGGAGCACGCACAGCCCAGTACGCCTGTACTGGGGACCCCGTTTTGGCACCACGCTTAAATATGCTGATCCACACAGGCTCATCCGTATGAATAGCCCAGCAGAGGCACTCGTCGTTGAGAAAGAAATTCTCACGCACCACGCGGCCCTCAAAACCCAGGCTGTGCAGGGCGCAGCGCCCGCTTTCTGCGCCCACCCTAGTAACCTAGAACATTTTAAAAACACCACCGGCATTCAACTCCTAGACCCGGTACCTAAGGAATACCTATCCATTTTTGAAGGGGCTAGACAGGCATGTGCAAAACTTGAATTCGTTGACCTAGATTCTTTGATTCTTGCAGGCGCGTGGGTCAGGCAAACTATGCGGTTGGGGCAATTTATAGCAAGCCAATGGCCAAGCCAACGGGTTGACTTTGGTTTGAAGTCTCACACGGATCACTCAGGTTTTGCGTCCTGCCCGCAAAAGCTAGGTCTGTACGCCGTGCTTGCAAACGCAGCCTTTGTTTCGCGAATGGCTCGGGTGGGTGTGCCCACCTTGCAGCTAAGATTCAAATCAGATGATGTATACCTCATTGAAAAAGAAATAGAACACTGCGTTCAGGCCTGCACCGGCCTTGCATCAAAACTCTTTATCAACGATCACTGGAAACTCGCGATCAAACACGGCGCCTACGGTGTTCATCTGGGTCAAGAGGATGTGGGCGCATTAAGCCGTGAGGACTGGGCGCAAATCAAAGTCAGCGGACTTAGACTCGGTATCAGCACACACGGCTACTCAGAGATGATTCGCGCAGATGCATTACAACCCAGTTACATCGCTATGGGAGCTGTTTTCCCAACCACTTTGAAGAAGATGCAAACGCCTCCTCAAGGGCTCGCCAGACTCAAGCAGTATGCGACCCTCATGAGGGACTATCCGCTGGTTGCCATAGGCGGGATTACAGGGGGCGATTTTGCAAGTGTTTTAGAGACCGGTGTTGGCTCTATCGCTGTCGTCAGAGAGATTGTGCAAGCCACAAACCCTGAGGAGAAGGCACGCTTGCTGTGCAACCTCCTCAACCCAGAGCCTTGAGTCGCAAACGGCAATACCTACCCCCAAAGCGCTAGTGCAAATGCATAGCTGTTGGAGTGGAATACTCTTAATATGAGCAACGCACCTTCAGTCCCCAAGCTGAGCGACTGTCCAACTCTCAACCCGTCCCGCCCTTGTAACTTTGACAAAAAACAAGTAACCTTCAGTTGATAGGTAGATCCGCGCGCTTAAGTTGGTTAGCGCATCTTTGTTTTAAAACTTGAGCTGTTACGATGAATTTTTAATCTGGATTCATATGCCGCGCGTCAATAAAAAGGGAGTGCCAACTTCTGGCATTCGGTTGGCTGGGTTAAACCGAGTATCCAAGAAATCTTTAAGCGAGTCGGTGGCCCCAAGAAAAACAAAAGTTACTCAAAGAACATGGAACGACGCAGTATCGTTATGGCTAGAAGAAACAAGTACCAAAGCCACGCACGAGGAGGACAAAAAGAAATTAGAGTGGCTCCAACCCTTTCTTGCAAGCACGTTGCTCACTGACATTGACTCCCAAGTGATCACAGAGATACGCTCTGCAAGCTCCAAAGTGCTGACCCGAAATGGGCTTGGGCGAACGCAGTCAACCACCAACCGTTATTTGGCGCTTGTCAGATCCATTTTGATCAAGGCCAAGGATGAGTGGGAATGGTTAGAGCGAGTCCCCAAAATCAAACTCTTCAAAGAGCCCCCTGGGCGCGTGCGGTTTCTCAGTCCAGATGAGGCTAAGAGGCTACTAGGGGAGCTCCCCGAGCATTTGTTAGCAGTCATTCGATTTGACTTGGCAACGGGCCTCAGACTCAGCAATGTCGCAAAACTAAAGTGGTCAGATATTGATTTTGCGCATCAGCATGCTTGGGTCGGGGCAAGTGACTCTAAGTCTAGGAAATCGATTGCTGTTGACCTCAACAGTGATGCTATTGCAGCCTTGAGGGGGGAATTAGGCAAACACCCGGAGCGCGTATTTACTTACAAAGGAAAACCACTCGACAACTTGAACACCCGGGCCTGGCGTAACGCACTTGAGCGCGCAGGTATCAAAGACTTCAGGTTCCATGATCTTAGACACACATGGGCCTCCTGGCACCGCCAAAACGGGACCCCGGCTCATGAGCTTCAGGTGATGGGGGGGTGGAGCTCGTCGGTCATGGTTGAGCGCTATGCACACTTAGGTAAAGACGTCATCGCTGGGGCAGCTAGAAGGATCGAATCGATTATTCCAAAATAACAATTGAATTCCTTAAAGTCTAATGAAGCAAAATCAACTTACTTGCAAAATATACCCATTAGATGTCCGCGCCTTTGATGATGCAAATGATTTAGGCCCCCATGATTCCAAATGGATGAGCGGTGAGCGTGTCAAGGCTGATATTTGTAATGACAACAAACCCATGGTCGCACGTCATAGGGGGGGGTTGCACGGTCATACGCGGATTTATATTCAATTGAGGTTTTGAGCTTGTTGCACAAAGCGCAAGTTGTTCTCGTAGAAAAAGATGGGAACTGTCAAAGTCATGGGTGGTTCTTATGGCGCTGGTGCGAAACTTTAAAGGTGCTTGTGAGGGTCAAACAAATCAAAGCACCTAGCAATGCACATTTCAATGCACATTTCAAAGCACATATTGCTCAGCTCAAAACATGATTTGCAGACGGCGAAGGAAAGGCTTATCCTGGCTTGCGAGGATACCTACTTGGAATTTATTGCTCCTGAGGTTAAGGCGTGAAAGTCACCGTACGAAATGCTCACGGGCGCGGACCTAACTAGGGATAAAGCCCCCTCATCTCCCTGGCCGTTAATATTCGTTCACACCCAACAATAAAAGTCGCAGTCCGGTAGGAAACGTTATGCGTATTAGCAACATCAACGATGACCTTAAAAGCATCAATCATGATCTTATCCAGGCGTTGATTGATTTCGTCCTCTGTCCAAAAGAAACTGGAGAAGTCTTGGACCCACTCAAAATAGCTCACCGTAACGCCACCTGCGTTTGCTATAACGTCAGGAACAACGGTTACTCCCTTATCCCTCAATATATCGTCAGCTTGGGGGGTTGTTGGGCCGTTGGCACCTTCAACAATTAATTTGGCTTGAATAGAGTTGGCGTTGTCTTTTGTGATTTGAGACTCCAAAGCAGCAGGAACCAAAATATCGCACGGGATAGCCCAAAAATCGCTAGCGCTGAGCGGTTCACCCGCAAACCCCTTGATTTCACGCGCAAGGGACACGTGCTTGAGTAGTTCAGGAACATTAAATCCAATCGGGTTATATAGGCTACATGAGTGATCTTGCACAGCAACAACCTTTGCCCCAGCTTGAGCGAACAAACGTGCCGCCTCCCAGCCCACATTGCCAAGCCCTTGAATGGCAACTCTGGCCTCAGATATATCGAAACCAGCGTTGGCGTAAGCCTCGCAGGCAATGACGAAAACACCCCTACCCGTCGCGTCACTCCTGCCTAAACTCCCTCCAAGAGAGATGGGCTTACCCGTCACAACGCCGGTTGTGGTGTGAGCCTGATTCACAGAGTATGTATCCATCATCCACGCCATAATCTGCCCGTTGGTGTTGACGTCGGGTGCGGGAATATCTTTTTGTGGCCCAATCATCATGTTGATCTCACTGGTAAAGCGACGCGTCATCCGCTCCAACTCACCCCTTGACAACGTTTTGGGATCTACGCGTATTCCTCCCTTTGCACCGCCAAACGGGACATTCACCACAGCAGTTTTAATGGACATCCATGCAGACAAAGCCATCACCTCAGATAGCGTTACCCCGGGGTGGTAGCGAATACCGCCCTTTCCAGGTCCTCGTGCCAGGTTGTGGTGCACGCGGTAGCCCTCAAAGTGGGCAATGGCTCCGCTATCGAGTTCAATGGGGACATCGACAATTAAAGAGCGTTTGGGTCTTTTGAGCGTCTCGACCCAGCGGGACAAATGCCCAAGATAAGGGGTCACACGGTCAACCTGCTCAAGGTAAGTCCCCCACGCCCCCAAGTTACTCGGATCAAGGTAGGAGGCGACTGTATGATTCATGACATGTCCTTTGGGTCCGGTATGTGTGTTCGGCATGTGTGTTTAATTAATACTCAAGCTACAAAAAGTAGCGCATTGATAATTTAGACAGTAATGTAGTACTTAATTCAAGAAAAGTGGTAGTCACTTTATTGATTTCAATCAACCTTGCTTTAATTAGTGAACAAGCCCTATTGCCCAGATGACCCTGCCTGAACCTTATCCAATAAGATAGGTACCTAGCTTCAAAAACACTCAGATTGACAATGTATGTTGAAATATTTCAGGTTTTTCCACACTTCTCTGGCCTTGGTTATGGCGTGCAGCTTGGGTGTTTCAGCTTTTGCACAACAAGAGGACTCTGAGGAGAGAGCCCCCTCACCCAATTCCTGGGCAACTGCAAAACCGCTCAAAAACGGGGGGTTCTTTGAGCAAAATTTTCGCGCATCCCCCGACTACAGCGAAGCTTAGTCGCGGGTCAAGCGAAAGGAGCCGAAGGCGACATGCGTCACCTACGGAGGCGATTCTTGATCCTGGATATACGCAACGAGCTGCTCGATGCTCGC
>CAIKNE010000111.1 GCA_903828695.1 uncultured Burkholderiales bacterium
GCAGTTTGATTCCATTAACCAGGTAAATAGAGACTGGTACATGCTCCTTTCGCAGGGTATTGAGGAAAGGATCTTGAAGGAGTTGCCCTTTGTTATTGCTCACGATATTCTCCGTGTTTATAAAAATAGTGTTCGTCACCCGCAATCCAAGCTCAGGGAGCCTACAAAGCGGGGCAAACTTTGTTCAGATTATATTTTAAAAGCGCTCTGGGTTGTTTGATCGGCCAAATCGACCCCACAATGGGATGAATTCTAGCCCCGCCCAACCCAGATGCTTAGTGCGTAGCGAGTGTGTCTGCGTACATTCACTCGGACTACTTATCCTTATCTGCGTAAGGGTTGTGAGAGGTTTTCATCTCGACCCTAAGTGGAGTCCCGTCTAGGCCGAATTCTTTACGAAAACGCCCTTCCAAGAACCGTTTGTACGAGTCCGTAACGTGTTCAAGGGAGTTGCCGTGAACAACGATAACCGGTGGGTTCATCCCACCTTGGTGGGCGTAGCGCAACTTGGGTCTAAACATACCCGCGCGCTTGGGCGACTGGAACTGGACGGCCTCAAGCAAGATACGAGTCAATTGAGGCGTAGGCATCTTGCACATTGCGGCCTTGTGTGCTTGTGCAATTGAAGTCCACACGGGGCCTAAACCTTGGCGTTTGATCGCTGAGATGAAATGAAGTTTTGCAAACTTCAAAAAAGCAAGCCTGTTCTCAATGGACCTATTCAACTGCTCTCGTTGGTAAGCATCAACCGCGTCCCATTTGTTAACGCCGATCACAACTGCGCGACCACTCTCCAAGATGTACCCCGCAATGTGTGCGTCTTGATCCGTTACACCTTGTGTTGCATCCAAAAGGAGCAACACAACATTGGCTGACTCGATCGCTTGAAGTGTTTTCACAACCGAGAACTTCTCGATGGCTTCAAAGACCTTTCCTTTTCGGCGCAGACCCGCCGTATCAATCAGGTCAAATCTTTGCCCTCCCCGCTCAAAGGGAATGTGGATGGCGTCGCGTGTAGTGCCGGGTTGATCAAAGGCAACGACGCGCTCCTCACCGAGCCAAGTATTGATGAGGGTTGATTTGCCAACGTTGGGGCGTCCAGCAACCGCTAGGCGGATGATGGAGGTATCTATCTCCTCCTCTGGGGGTTCATCCGTGTCTGATAAATTCAAGATCTCCATGACACTTTGGGAGAGCCCCCGGATCCCTTGTCCGTGGGCTGCGGAAACAGGGATGACCTCTCCGAACCCGAGCTCGTAAAACTCAGCTAGCTTGGGGCCCTCTTGCATTCCCTCTGCCTTGTTGGCAACTAAAAGTGAGGGTTTACCGAGTTTTCGAAGGTATTTGGCAATATCGTGGTCTTGCCCTGCAACGCCAGCACGGGCGTCCACCATAAATACGACTACATCACACTCAGCGACCGCTTGCTGAGTTTGTTTTGCCATTTCCTTGTAAATGCCGCTCGACGCATCGGGCTCAAAACCGCCCGTATCAATCACGATAAATTCGTGAGGGCCGATCTTTGCGTTGCCGTAGTGCCTATCCCTGGTCAGACCCGCAAAGTCAGCCACGATCGCATCTCTCGTTTGAGTCAGGCGATTAAAAAGCGTGGATTTACCCACATTGGGTCTGCCAACTAAGGCGATCACAGGTTTCACAAAATATTCCAGTTCAGCTACAAGTTTGAATCTGCGCGTTGAAAATCAAAGGCAGGTCTCCCCATTGGGTTCATACATTCCACCGTCAAGGTGGTGAGATTTCACGCCACTTAACGACTTAACCGTTCAACGACAAGCCCATAAAACACCAACCCAACGCAACAAGCGTCTAAGCTCGGGTGCAGTTTAAGGGGTGTAGTATTGATTGACAACGCCGTTTTTGGTTGCAATGACCATATGCTCGTCGTCAATAGCGGTCGGCGCAGAGGCAAATCCCCTGCTCGATCCTATGGGGAGTCGGTTCAGCACTGCGCCATCTTTTTTGGATAGAAGATAAACCCAGCCCACAGCGTCGCCGAGAAATATTCCCTTTGACATGATCAACGGTGCTGTCAAGTGATGACTCTTGAATGCATCCCTATCCCAAAGTCTGTCACCATTATTGACACTCCAAGAAAGTATTTGGCCGTTGGACTCGATACTGACCAGTTGGTTGCCCTCAACGGATAAACCTTCTTCTCCAAAGGAAGGTCGGGTCCAAATGAGCTTGCCCAGTTCTGCATCAACACAACCGATTTGAGCTTGAAAGGCTCTTGTACAGACTACATCGCCAACACGTCCAAGAGGTCCGACCAAATCTACCAGTCGTTCCAAGTCGTTGATACCTCGGGGATTGGCAAGAGGTGCTTCCCAGAGTATTTTGCCCGTTAAGGGGTCAAGCCCCGTCAACCGAGCGCCAAGACCCGCAATCAGTGTATTGTGAAAGGGCGCCAAAACTCCCGCTTGCTTGAGCACCAAAGCATCGCCTGTGCGCTGTTGGGTCCAGAGCTTTTTGCCGGATGCGCCGTCAAAAGCTACTACAGAGCGATCGGCCAACAATACAAAGACTCGCAAACCAGCAACAACTGGGGCAGTGAAAGATTGCGCACTTAAATTTTGTTGCCAAAGGACTTTTCCGTTCTCGATCACCACCAAGTCGTTGTCTTGGGTTACCACTGCGACCCGCGTACCATCAAATCCTGCCCCAGCATTGATCAGTCCTTTGATTTTGGTTTTCCAGGCGATACTTCCATTTTTAACATTGAGTAAAGCCACGCTGCCAGTGCTCGTTGCAGTCGCAATTTGATCGTTCACAATGCTCAAGGTCGCTGGGTAGTTGATCTCACCGTCCAACTCCGTTGACCAAACGACTTTGATATCTTGTTGGGGCTGCAGGGGTTTGACTTTATTACTCGAACAAGCCCCTAAGGCGAGCAAACAAGTGATGAAAACAGATAAAACTGCAATGGGCGAGCCGATCGCTTTGCGAAGGGATGAATAGGTGAATTTATTCAAAGTGTTCACGGATGATCCTTTGAGTCTATGGTTGGTTGAGTCTGAGTGGACTTACCGCTAACGCCTGAGGACTCAACGCTTGGATCTACGCCCAGTGCGTTCAATTTGGCCTCAACATATTTACGGTAAGGTGCGCGTGCATCTAAGGCCTTCCATGCCCTTAGATAGTGATCCTTTGATGTGTCAGTGTGTTTCTCTAAAACATCAATATCACCCAATCGGTCCTCTACAAGTGGCTCGAACTCAGAGGCTACCTTCTCAGCCAAAAGGGCTCGAGCTTCGCCAAAAGCCTTCCTCTCAACCAAAAGTCCCGCAAGTCTGAGACGTGCAAGAGATTGGTAACCCTGTTCAGAGGAATTCTTGACGACCCAGTTGAGAGCCTCCTCAGCTTTTGGGGTTTGAGCGTTCTCGTAATAAACCCTGGCCACTAAAAACGCAGCTTGATTAGCGTACGTGGTAGATCCAAACTTATCTTTGATGTCGCCAAAGGAGCGCTCCATCAAGGCTAGGTCCGCACTCTCTGAGGCTCGCTCGACTGTCTCAAACAAAATGGCCGATTGGGTTGAGACACGGCGTTGCCAGTACTGCCACCCATTCCATGCAGCGTAAGCTCCCATTACAAGGATCAACGCCCATACGACGTAGTCGCCCCAACGACTCCAAAAGTGCTTTAACTCGTCGATTTGTTCTTGTTCTTCAAGGTCTAATTGCAATGCCATGGATTTCCCAGTTCAGTAATTCTTTTTAAATTGAAAGTCATCTCATTCAAATGCCTTAGGGCGGCGCAGCCCAAGCTGCTGACGTTAAAAATGGCAAATGAAAGCTTTATTTGAGTCGAGTCTCTACTAGTTGCTCATCCCCCGATTGTAGGCTCGAAGCCCACCGGTCGATCTGGGCGATAGATTCCTCTCTTTGAGCACCCACCCCGTCTCTGAGCGATTTGATCGTAACAACCCCCTTGGAGAGTTCTTCACCTCCAAATATGAGTGCAAAAGAAGCTCCACTAGCATCGGCACGCTTAAATTGTGACTTCATACTGCCGCGAGCAAATTTATCCAAAGCGTCTGCGCTCGCCGCGGCACTCCCCGGATTTCCAGACGCTGAAGGTGAATGCATCTGAACGCTGACCCCTTTTGCCCGAAGTGTTTGCAACACGAACATCACCTGCTCAATGCTGTTGGATTCAGGAACCACCGCGAAGACATCTGGCCCCTTTGCGCTTGGGATGAGTTGGGCGTCCTTTAGAAGCTCAATTACCCGCTCCACCCCCATTGCCCAGCCTACTGCAGGGGCAGACTTACCCCCCATTTGAGCCATCAAATAATCGTACCTGCCACCCCCGCATATCGTTCCCTGAGAACCGAGTTGATCCGTAATGAATTCAAAAACCGTTAGATTGTAGTAATCCATTCCCCTTACCAAGCGAGGATTGATTGAATATTCAACCCCGTTCATGTCCAATACTGCGCATACCCCCTGCAGGTGTGCTCGCGAGTCGGCGCCCAGGAAGTCCATCAGTTTTGGAGCTCCCTCGACCAACTCTTGCATTGCGGGATTTTTGGTATCTAAAATTCTCAGTGGATTAGAGTGCAGTCGGCGTTTTGCGTCCTCTTCCAAAATAGATGTATGCGATTCAAAATAAGCAATCAATGCCTCCCGGTGCTTGAGCCTCTCCTCAGGTTCTCCCAAAGAGTTCAGTTCAAGCTTGACATTTTTGAGGCCCAGCTCTGTCCAAAGCGTGTGGGCCATGAGAATCAATTCAGCATCAACATCTGGTAGTGCAAATCCAAGTGCTTCAGCTCCAATTTGGTGGAACTGTCTGTACCGACCTCTTTGAGGACGCTCATGCCTGAACATCGGGCCCATGTAATAAAGCCGCTTCCCGCCATCGTAGAGCAAATTGTGCTCAATCGTTGCACGAACGACCCCAGCCGTCGCCTCAGGTCTTAGAGTCAACTGTTCATGGTTCAGTCTATCTTCAAAAGAGTACATTTCTTTTTCAACAATATCTGTCACCTCCCCCAGGCCTCTGATAAAAAGCGCGGTGGGTTCAACAATCGGTGTTCGAATGTTGGAATAGGCATAACGTCGCATCACGTCTTGAACAACGCCCTCCAACCAGACCCATGCACTTGAGTCGGGCGGGAGTAGATCATTCATGCCTTTAACGGCTGTTAATTTTTGACTCATAAATTAAGGGGGCATTTGAAGATTAAAAATTGATGAATGAGCTCAAGTGCCAAAGCGCTGCTTTACGTATTGGTCAACTATTTTGTGAAATTCCTGAGCAATTGAATCCCCCCTAAGCGTCAGCACTTTCTCGCCGTCAATAAACACCGGAGCAGCAGGGGCCTCGCCAGTTCCGGGCAAGCTTATCCCGATATCAGCGTGCTTGCTCTCTCCGGGGCCGTTCACGATACAACCCATCACCGCTACCTTTAAATGCTCAACTCCTGGATACTGCTTACGCCACACCAGCATTTGGGAACGAAGATAGTTGTCAATCTCCTGTGCCAAGACTTGAAATGTGGTGCTGGTCGTTCTTCCACAGCCCGGACAAGCCGTAACGCTGGGAACGAAGGTCCTCAGTCCAAGGGATTGCAAAATCTCGTTGGCGATCACCACCTCTTGTGTTCTTGCCTCGTTGGGTTGAGGGGTTAGTGATACGCGTATCGTGTCACCAATTCCCTCTTGCAACAAAATGCCAAGCGATACGCTTGACGCAACTGTCCCTTTGGTGCCCATGCCAGCCTCTGTCAAGCCAAGATGAAGGGCGTATTGACACCGCTGCGAGAGAGCCCGGTAGACTGCAATCAAATCTTGTACACCGCTCACTTTGCAGCTTAGGATAATTTGCTCTCCCTTTAACCCCAAAGATTCTGCCAATTGCGCGGACTCGATAGCAGACGTAATCAATGCCTCATACATCACTTGCTTGGCGTCCCAGGGCTCTTTGCGTGAAGCATTCACATCCATCAGCCTAGCTAAAAGTTCTTGATCTAAGCTACCCCAATTAACGCCAATACGAACCGCCTTATCATAGCGAATCGCAGCCTCAATCATCTGCGCAAACTGCTTGTCGTGTTTATCGCCCTTGCCGACATTACCCGGATTGATTCGGTACTTAGAGAGTGCCTTTGCACAGTCTGGGTGCTCGGTGAGCAATTTATGCCCGTTGTAATGAAAATCCCCGATGAGGGGGACATGGATGTCCATCTTATCGAGCTGTTCGCGGATATGCGGAACGGCGGCTGCAGCCTCGGGTGTATTGACCGTAATCCTGACCATCTCTGAGCCTGCTTGTGCAAGTTCCTTGACCTGTATGGCGGTCCCGATTGCATCCTCTGTGTCCGTATTCGTCATCGACTGTACCCGCACCGGGGCACCTCCACCCACAGTTACGACGTGCTCGCCCCAACTCACTCGGGCTTGGTGAGTGTGGTTTGCTAAGGGTTTAGCGAAAGGGGTGGGTAAATGCTGCTCAGAATTGGTAGAGTCCATGATCTGAATGTTTAATTGAATGTTTAATTGAATGTTTTAATAGGAAAGATGCTACTGAAGGGATTCAATGGGCTTTAGCGGTATTGTCTTTTGTTTGGACATTCTGTGGACTACATCAGTCCTGTCAAGCACCTCTCCGGCGAGTTGACCACAAGCTGCATCGATATCGTCCCCCCTAGTTTTGCGAACAGTTGTAACGATACCCGCAGCAAGAAGGAGTTGAGAGAAGGCTTTCACCGTTTGCGGTGAGCTGCACAAAAGACCTGAAGCCGGGAACGGGTTAAAGGGGATTAAATTAATTTTGGCAGGAAGGGGTTGCAGCTTCAGAGAAGGTGTTGGTCTTAACCAATCAACGATCTCTTGAGCGTGCTCCAACGAGTCGTTCACGCCGTCAAGCATGCAGTACTCGAAGGTTATGAAATCCCTGGGTGCTACGGCTAAGTAGGATACGCAAGCTTGCCTAAGTTCTGCGAGAGGGTATTTCTTGTTGAGTGGCACCAAACGGTCTCTGAGCGTATCGTTGGGTGCATGCAGTGACACTGCTAATGCTACCGGTGCATCACGCCCCAAACGCTCTATCATGGGCACTACGCCAGAGGTTGAAACGGTCAGGCGTCGACGAGAGATACCGTATCCATGATCGCTCAGCATCGTTTTGAGAGCAGGAACAAGAGCTGAGTAATTTTGAAGGGGCTCACCCATACCCATCATCACGATGTTGGAGACGATGCGCTCGGACCTTGCAAACTCAGATCGAAGGGTGTGCTCAGCAAACCAAAGTTGAGACACAATCTCAGCGGTTGTTAGGTTTCGACTAAATCCTTGGTGTCCCGTTGAGCAAAAGACACATCCAACTGCGCAACCAGCTTGAGATGATATACAAAGGGTACCTCTATCGTCCTCCGGTATGAAGACAGTCTCTACCGCGTCGCCCCCCCCCACGTCAAACAGCCATTTAATAGTGCCGTCTTTGGAGTTCTGTCGTGAGATCACTTTTAGGGGAGTGATTGCGCAGTGTGACTCTAGCAAAACTCTTAAAGACTTTGCCAGATCCGTCATTTGATCAAAACTATTTGCGCCTCGTTGATGTATCCAACGAAAGAGCTGAGTTGCCCGAAAACGCTTTTCCCCCAAACTCTCGCAGTACTGGCTTAACTGTTCTAGGTCAAATTCAAGGAGGTTAACGGGCATCTGAATTCGTTTGCTTGAGGGACTTGTCCTGCCATTAAGCCGGATCGACCCTCAAGAATCAAAGCTTAGTGACCGTAGACTTCTAGGCCGGCAAAGAAGAATGAAATTTCATGAGCAGCTGTCTCAGGGCCATCAGATCCGTGAACTGCGTTGGCATCAATGCTGTCAGCAAAATCTGCACGAATCGTTCCTTTGTCTGCTTTTTTAGGATCTGTTGCGCCCATTAAATCGCGGTTTTTTTGAATAGCGTTGGGGCCTTGCAGAACTTGGATCATCACTGGACCAGAGATCATGAAAGATACAAGATCTTTGAAGAAAGGACGGTCTTTGTGAACGCCGTAAAATGCTTCTGCCTCTTCTTTAGAGAGATGCTTCATGCGTGAAGCAACAACCTTTAGCCCTGCAGATTCAAAACGTGAGTAGATTTGACCGATGACGTTTTTTGCAACTGCGTCGGGCTTGATAATAGAGAGAGTACGTTCTTGAGACATGAGTGAAATTTTCCTGTTTTTATCGTTAAAAAGTAAAAGTAAATATTCAAATTAACCTTAGCCTCCTATTTTAGCTTTTTAAGAGGCGCAAGAGGACTAAGTTGTCGTAATTTGGTTTTGTGAAGCTCAAAATCTGGCCGGCAAATGACCCCAAGCAGTTACAAGGTCACCTTAGGGACGACCACGTCCGCCAGGTTTCTTGGAGCCCGGTTTAGATACGAACCCATCTGCACCTTTCCCAGCACCCGTAAACCCCCCCGAGGTGACATTGGCGCGCCTGCGCCCTTTGGCATCTTTTCTGAGTTTTGAGTAACTGTCGGCGCCAATGGTCACTGTTTTGATCGGTTTTTCGGTATTTTGAGGTGTTTTATCATCTTTTACGGTCAATTCCTTTGGATTAACGTAGGACGGGGCGCCTCTTCTGGATCTTGAGGTGGTTTTTGCCAATTTGATCATGGCAGCCTCTGGGGATTTCGCTCTAGGTCCAGACTTGGGTGAGCTGATCCTTTTGCCTCTTTTAACGGGTTGTTGATGGGTTTCATGACCTACCAAGGTCATCAGTGCTTGAACGTCAGGTTCACCAAGCTCCATCCAGTGTCCTCGTTGGAGGCCTTTTGGCAGTGCCATCGCACCATAGCGGATACGGATCAAGCGGCTTACAGCGTGTCCAACCGATTCAAAAAGACGTCTCACCTCACGATTACGACCCTCTTGAATCGTGACCCTGTACCAGCAGTTCGCACCCTCTCCTCCGCCGTCCTCGATGGAGCCAAAACTAGCGGGCCCATCTTCTAAAATCACACCCTCTAGTAAGCGTTCCTTTTCCTCTTTTTTAAGAGCGCCAAGAACTCGCACTGCGTATTCACGCTCTAGACCAAATCGTGGGTGCATTAACTTGTTCGCCAACTCACCAGAGTTGGTAAATAACAGTAGGCCCTCGGTATTGATATCTAAACGACCTACAGACTGCCACTTGCCTGTGTAGAGTCTGGGCAATTTTCTAAAAACAGTAGGCCTGTTTTGGGGATCATCTGTGGTGACAATTTCCCCGACCGGTTTGTGATAAGCGATAACCTTTGCTTGTGGCGCTGCAACCCGCCAATGAACCACATGTCCATTGACTTTGACAACATCACCTTGCTGAATTCGTTGACCCACGTGCGCTGCTTGGTTGTTAACCGTTACTCGACCTTGCGTGATCATGGCCTCCATCTCAAGTCTAGAGCCTAAGCCGGATTGGGCTAAGACTTTATGCAACTTGGGGGATTCAGACTGGGGCAATAGAACACGCTTTGAGGGCTCATCCGCAAGAGCAGATTCAGGGACGGAGTTATCGACAGAAAAAACGGAGTCACCTGAATCCTCTAACTCATCAAATGCTCCGGATGTAACGTCCTCAAAAGCGACTCCATTTCTGGGCAAGGATGGACTACGAAGCTGCTCTGTATCAGATTTAGTCGCCAAGGGTTTGGGTGCTCTAGGGGCCCTTGACGCACTAGTGGGTTTGGAGGACTTAACGTGTTCGTCAGTGGATGAGTCTGATGAGCCTTTGTTTATTTTTCTTGTGGTCATCGGGACTCTTAGTTGAAGGAATTAATGAAGTTTAATGAAATGGGGGACACGAATCAACCAGTTTTATCATTGGATTGATGGTCATTGTGGATTTGGGCTTCGGATTCGACTGTTTGCTCGGCTAAGTCGGCAGGCTCTTGGGAGCTATGGCTTTCCCCGGGCAACACTTCTGCTTCAACGGGTGCAGAATGCTCAACCGAATCAGTGACAGGCAAATTGTCAAGATCCATTTCAAGTTGAGTCTCACTAACAAGGTCTTCAAGCTTGGGGAAAGCGTCACCTAATTCTGAGGCGTCTTGTAAGCTCGGCAACTGATCGAGCGAGCTCAATCCCAGGTCGTCTAAAAATTGTTTGGTGGTTGCATACAGGCCTGGTCTTCCGACGGTTTCCCGGTGTCCAATGACCTCTACCCAACCCCGGTCCTCTAGTTGTTTGATAACCATGGAGTTGATTGCAACACCTCGGATATCCTCCATATCCCCTCTAGTGCAGGGCTGTCTATAGGCAATGATCGCTAGTGTCTCCATTGCTGCGCGAGAGTATTTAGGCGGTTTTTCAGGGTGAAGGCGATCAAGATAAACCCGCATCTCAGGGCGACTTTGAAAGCGCCAGCCCGATGCAACCTGCAAAAGCTCCACCCCACGCTGCTGCCAATCTTGTTGCAAAGATTCAAGCAAGGTTTTGATCGTGTCGGCTGCAACTTCGTCATTGAATAACACCCCCATCTCACGCAGATTAAGGGGTTGTGATGAACAAATAAGTGCAGTCTCGAGGACACGCTTGGCATCCGCGGTATTCATAACATTTAAATTTGGGATTTAGATAACGATCAAAATCATTACCAGGGTGTTAAATTGACGTTAAAAGAGGCCGCCGGGGGACAAAAAGCCGCCACGGATGGACCTCGAGCAACGCCTGCTTAGGAGGGCATATTGTAACCGAGGGACCATGCTCCAAGCGCGCTGCGCATATCGGCTGGTAAGTCAGCCTTAAAGTTCATAGGCTCACCCGTCATAGGATGGTCAAAGCCCAATTTGTAAGCATGAAGGGCTTGCCTTTTGATACTCGCATGCACACGCCCACCGTAGACAACATCGGCCAATATTGGGTGTCCAATACTGGCAAGATGAACTCTGATTTGATGAGTCCTGCCTGTGTGCAATTGGCAGTGCAACAGGCAAACCTCTTCCTCAGAGGTCGGCGTGCCCGGTGGAGTCTCCTCTAGCCCGTTGGAGATAAAAGTAAATGTGGTTTTAGCTGTCTTGCCTGGAGTGCGAAGTAAATCGACCACTGCCATTTTGAGCCTGTTTCTAGGATCCCGTCCAATGCTTGCTTCTACCACTTTAACCTCAGGCCCGGTCCAGGCTCTGTGTGCTATTGCAAGGTATTCGCGGTGCACATCGCGGCTGGCAATTTGAATGACCAAAGCGTCCATACAAGCCCTGGTTTTAGCAAGCACCATCAAGCCACTTGTATCCTTGTCCAGTCTGTGTACGATACCCGCCCTGGGAACTTGTGTGAGCTGAGGATCCAAATACAACAAACCGTTCAAAAGAGTCCCCCCCCAGTTACCCGGAGCTGGATGAACAACCAAATTGGCGGGCTTGTTGATAACACGTATGTGCGCGTCCTCAAACAAGACCTCAATTTGCATTTGCTCTGGCTTATAGGCGAGTGCTTGCGGGGATGGTTTGAGTGATAGCCTAAAGCGTTCAAATGCATGAGCTTTAGATGCGATTTTGGTGACAGTTTGAGCGTTGGGGGGACTGAGTTGATGGGTTGAAATCCCACCCGTACTCAATCTCTCAACACATGAGTCTGAGATGAGTTGCTGTACGTAGTTACGGGAAAACTCAGGCAGCAGCGCCGTTAAAACCACATCCAATCGCTGGAGATGCATGGTTTCTGGAATCAGGATCTCCCTGACCTCAATTTCGGGGCCTAAATCCTCGGTTTCTAAAGAATCCAAATCCTTTTCGGGAAGTTGCTCTAAAGCCTCTGGCTTAGAAGATAATAAGGGTGCATTGAATTTCAAGAAAGAGTTCCCGTGTTCAGAAGATTGATATTATCCTCCTTACCCCGCTCCATATTCTTGCTTTCCCTTGGGATTGGTTTAATTATTGCGGGGTGTGCCAATGATAAAGACCTTACATCAGCTTGGTCGACAGATAAACTCTACGAACAAGCAAAAGAAGAGATGGGCAACAAGTCTTATGACAAAGCCATTGGATATTACGAAAAATTAGAAGGCAGGGCTGCGGGTACGACGCTGGCCCAGCAAGCTCAGCTTGAAAAAGCATTTGCTCAATACAAAAATTCGGAGCCCGCATTGGCCGTGAGTACGTTAGACCGGTTTATCAAATTGAACCCGTCTAGTCCCGCTCTTGACTACGCTTTTTACTTGCGTGGTGTAGTGAACTTTAACGATGATCTGGGTCTATTTTCACGCTACTTCAATCAAGATTTATCAGAGAGAGATCAAAAGGCAGCTAAGCAATCGTTTGAATCCTTCAAGGAAGTCGTTACAAGGTTTCCCGAGTCAAAATATGCACCCGACTCAGCGCTTCGTATGCGATTTATCATCAACACACTCGCAAAGTCTGAGGTGATTGTTGCCAAATACTATTACAAGAAAGGTGCCTACGTAGCGGCCATCAACCGCGCCAAATCCGCCATATCCGATTATCAAGATGTGCCTATCATTGAAGACGCACTAATCATTATGATCAATAGTTATAACGCCTTAGGACTACAACAGTTGAAGGAAGATACTGTTCGAGTGCTGCAACAGTCGTATCCCAACAGTGAGTATTTTGGTAAAAAGGAAGCTCCGAAGTCAACAGGTTGGAAGAGTTGGTTTGGGCGGTAATCATATTTGTCAATTCTAATTTTGATCTTCAATAGAGCGCATCTTCTCCAAGAATTCCAGTAACCCTTGCTCGCGCTCTTCGTGCTTCATCGGGGGAAGGCTCTTGATTAAACGTCGCCCATACCCTGTTGACATGAGGCGACTGTCACAAATCACCAATACACCCGTATCGCTCTCCCTTCTAATGAGTCGTCCAGCACCCTGTTTGAGTGCTACAGCCACCTCTGGAACTGAGTACTCATTAAAAGCACTTCCCCCCTCTTTCTCAATACGGTTACAACGTGCTTCTACTAAGGGGTCACCGGGTGGAGGAAATGGCAGTTTATCGATGATCACAGCTTGCAAAGCGTCACCGGGTACGTCAAACCCTTCCCAAAAACTGGCCGTCGCAACCAATACACACCCCTTGGGTTGATGAAGGCCTTGCGAGTCACTTGCAGGACCCGGCGAGGAGCGAAAGCGCTCCATCAAAAATCTTTTCGGATATTGCCCTTGTACGAGAACTTCTATTTCCCCATTATCTGTATTTGTAGCGTAATACTCACTCAATAAATCTCCAATCGATTTTAATGCTCGGTTGGTTGTGGTCAAGATGAGTGTTCTTCCTCCCAAACGATCGATGATCTTTTTTGCTAATTCACTAACCTCTTGAGAGTGCTTGGGATCACTGGGTTTGACCATAGCCTTAGGAATGTACAAAAGAGCCTGGTTGGGGTAATCGAAAGGGCTTTGGACTTGAAGGATTTTGCTGCTACCGAGTCCACAGGGCACGGTAAACCAACTCAATGTTTCATCGTTCCCAAGCGTTGCCGAGGTGAAAATCCAACTGCGGGGCAAATGAACGTCAAGAGAGTTTCCCTCCTCTAGCTCTTTTGTTCCAACGGAATTGACTTGTGCGTTTGTAGTTATTGATCCCGTTCTTTGTTGGTCAATATCTAGTTCACGATGTTGGTCCAAATCAATCTGATCTATAGAGTTTTGATTCAATGAATTGGAATGATCAAGATCGACTTTCTTAATACCAAGCATTTTCTCTTGGACCACCAGAGCTATGTCTAAGGGGGCCTCCACCAAGCGTGCCAACTGACCAATCTCTACCCACCTCACTTGATCCTCCTTAGGAGAGGATGCAAAGTGCATGAGGACGCGTTTAAACTGCTTAACACGATCGCTTAGACGAGGAAACTCAGGTGCGAGTTCACTGACCATATCCAGCGCTTGTGCAGACTTGTCAAAGGCAGAGTGAAGTGCTTGAATGCTGGACACCCACTCATCCGAATCAATACCCTCTGGCACTGCCTGAGTCCACCTCAGACGCGCACTACCCGCTTGGTTACCTATACACAGCCTGAGATCTCTAACCGCCTTTTCAAGTTCGCTACAAATAGATTGCCAATCGCAAAGACCTGCAGCGGTGGTCAAACCACTGGCTAAGATGTCCCTCACCAAATCCAAGAGTTGAGCAATGCTTAATTGTTCGCCCAAGAACTGAGTGCCCGTCTCATTGAGTTGATGTGCCTCGTCAAAAATAACGACGCGAACACTCGGTAACAACTCAGCCATCCCGGACTCTTTCACCGCAAGATCTGCGAAAAAAAGGTGATGATTGATAACGACAACATCAGCACTGAGGGCTTGTTTGCGTGCGGCATTGACGAAACACGCTTTGTGCTCGGGACACTGGGATCCCAAACAATTTTCCCTTGATGAAGTGATGAGGGGCCATAACGGTGAGCGCTCCTCCAGCCCGCCCAACTCCGCCAAATCTCCTGACAGAGTGGACTTAGCCCATTCACGAACAAACGATAAAGTTTTGATACTTCCTTTATCGCTGAGATTGTGTTCGCGTGCATGTGTTTGCAGACGTTGTTGGCACAAATAACTCGATCGCCCTTTGAGCAGAGCAATTTTCACGGGAAGGTTTAAAACCTTTACAAGTTGAGGTAAATCTCTTGAGAAGAGTTGGTCTTGCAAAGTTTTGGTGGCAGTAGAGAGTAAGACGCGCTCCCCACTGAGGAGAGCGGGCACTAAATAAGCGAAAGTTTTCCCTACCCCCGTACCTGCTTCGACCACAAGGCTACCACCGTCTTGCAAAATATGTGCAACGGCCATTGCCATATCTGTTTGTCCGAGGCGGGGTTGAAAATGCGAAGTATTGCGGGCGAGTACACCTTCTGATGAAAAGGCACTTTGAACAAGGCCAATAAATTCAGAGGGGTCGTAGGGCTGCATGAGAGCTGGTAATTAATGTGGAAATGAAGTGCCCAAAGTATCCATGAGTGCGTAAGTATAACGGGCCATGGCTGAATTGTCTTACGAGTTGTTTTATTCAAGAAATTTCATTGAACTATCAAATTTAAAAAAAACAACCAGTTACAACTACTTATTCAGCTATGACGGGTTAATCACTTAAGAGTCTCAGTAGCATATGGAGCAACAAGACAACTGGATATTTTGACTAAGGGTGTGGTTGTTGCGTTGGAGTTTTCGACTCAGCTTTTTCCTTGAGTCTTCTTTGAACCTCCTCTTTGTGCTGCAAAGCTTCCCTTTGCTTATCCTCAAACCGAGCACGCGCCTCACCTTTAGGGGGAGTGCCGGGTTCCCCTAATAGCGGCTCAGCGTTATGGGGAAGCAACTGTCCTGGTTTTGTATGGTGCTCTAGATTTTTTTCTTGATTTTCTTTCAAACGGTTTTGATATTCAATATTCGCACGCTGGGTCTTCTCTTGTTGTTGGCGCTCTCGCTCAGTCACTTTCATCTGAGCTTCTTTTTCCAACTCCGCAGCTTTTTTATTTCGCTCTGTAGCCTCGATCTTTATCTCAATCAAGCGAAGTTTTGATAACTCATTGATACGGTTTTGTGAAGCATTATCTTTGCAGCTGTTGACTGCAAATTTTTGATAGCAATTGGCAAGCTCGACTCTATAAGCCTTCTCAACTTGACTTTTTAACCCCTTGATCTCCTCTGCTGTAAGAGTACTGGGCTCCAGATCACGGGCTGATTCCTGAGTTTGAGCGAGGATCGTTTGCGAACAAAAAGTATTTACAACTAAAAAGCTCAATACAGGAAATACTTTTGCAGCCTGTTGAACAATAAATTTAGCAAATTTATGCATGAAGCAAGTTCAGGTCAGCCCCGTATCGACGCTTCTCTTTTGAGAGGCCAAGAACTCAGCAGACTGCATCTCGTGCAGTCTAGACACGGTTCTAGGAAACTCGTGCTTCATTGGACCCTGTGTATAGAGTAACTCCGGCTCTACTGCGCTTGAAATAATTAACTTTATATGACGGTCGTACAAAACATCAATCAACCAAGTAAACCGCCTCGCCTCAGAGGCCATGTTTACACCCATTTCGGGGACGTTGCTCAAAAAGACAGTATGAAACTGTGAAGCAATTTCAAGATAATCATTTTGTGAGCGTGGCCCCCCGCAAAGTGTTTTGAAATCAAACCACACCACTCCACCCGCACGCCGGAACGCTTTTATTTCCCTGTGCTCGATCATTAAAATGGGCTCTTCATCGGCTGATTCGGCCAGCTTATTGAAAGCCTGCGTCATATCTTTCGTTACTTGATCGCTAAGGGGGGTGTGGTACAACTCCACTTGCTCAAAGAACTGCCCCCTGTAATCCACGCCGGCGTCGACGTTGATTACCTCTAATTGTTCATTTAATAAATCAATCGCAGGCAGAATTCTGTCCCTATGCAATCCGTCGGGATATAAGTCATCAGGCTTAAAGTTAGAAGTCGTTACAAAGCCAACCCCGTTTTTAAAAAGTGAAACCAAGAGCCGGTGCAAAATCATCGCATCCGTAATGTCGGCGACATGAAACTCATCAAAACAAATAAGCTTAAAACGCTTAGAGATTTGCAGTCCAAGGGCGTCAAGCGGATTGACTGTGCCTTGCAGTTCCCGAAGCTCACGGTGGATCTCCCTCATGAATTCATGAAAATGAAGCCGTGTTTTCCGTTTAATGGGAACTGAGTTATAAAAACAATCCATTAAAAAGCTCTTGCCCCGGCCTACCCCTCCGTACATGTAAACACCGCGCGGTATGGGGGGGTGAACCAAGAACTTTTTAACGGCATTAGAGCGCCTTGATCGGTAATCTTGCCACTCACTTTCACATCTCGTGAGTGATTCAATAGCTCTAAGTTGTGCAGGATCACTGCTAAACCCCTTGAGCTTTAATTGCTCAAGATACGTATCCCGAACAGTCATGGAATGATGTGTTAAAAGTTAAGAGTGCGTTTGTCAACTGCAAGTGCGGCTTCCTTGGTCGCCTCGCTCAAGCTTGGGTGGGCGTGACAAATACGTGCAATATCTTCTGCACTGGCCTTGAACTCCATTGCGACAACAGACTCAGCAATCAACTCACTAGCAACAGGGCCAATGATGTGTACACCGAGTATTTCATCCGTAGCGGCGTCAGCCAAGAACTTCACCATACCCGTTGTGTCGCCCATCGCCCTTGCTCGACCGTTTGCGAGGAACGGGAAAGTACCGGCTTTGTATGCACGTCCACTGGCTTTGAGTTGTTGTTCAGTTTGTCCAACCCAAGCAATCTCTGGGCTTGTGTAGATGACCCATGGGATCGTGTTGAAATTAACGTGCCCATGTTGACCCGCTATGCGCTCAGCAACTGCAACACCCTCTTCCTCTGCCTTGTGCGCGAGCATGGGTCCGCGGACCACATCGCCAATAGCCCATACATTGGGGAGATGGGTCTTGCAAGACTGGTCAACAACGATTGCTCCACGCTCATCGAGTTGTAAGCCGACCGCTTCAGTATTGAGTCCAACTGTGTTTGGAACGCGGCCAATAGAGACGATGAGTTTATCGAACTCGCCAGTCTGTGCTTGCCCACTTGCTGTAGTGTAGGAAACAGAGACGCCCTTCTTGGACTTCACAATTTCACCGACCTTTACGCCTAACTCAATTTTGAGACCTTGTTTGACGAATATTTTGTGAGCTTCTTTAGCTATTTGCTCATCAGCTGCTCCTAAGAATGTAGGCAGCCCCTCCAAAATTGTTACCTCGGAACCTAACCGTCTCCAAACTGAACCCATTTCTAATCCAATGACCCCAGCGCCGATTAAACCTAGTTTGGCGGGTATGCCTTTAATTTTGAGAGCGCCGTCATTGGAGAGTATGGTCTCTTCATCAAAAGGCGTACCTGGCAGTGCCCTTGCACTAGAGCCAGTGGCAATAATAATTTGACGACCAATCAATGTTTCAGGCTGTGCACCTGTTACTGCAATTTCGTACTTCCCGTCTAAGGCCTTGACAAATGAACCTCGGCCGTGAAAAAAACTTACCTTGTTCTTTTTGAAGAGATACAAAATACCATCGTTATTTTGTTTCACGACATTGTCTTTTCTAGCCGTCATCTGGGTCACGTCAATCTTGAGACCCTTGACCTCAATGCCGTGCTCAGCAAAGTGGTGTTGAGCTTGGTCAAAGTGCTCAGAGGATTGGAGTAAGGCTTTGGAAGGGATACAGCCTACGTTGGTACAGGTACCGCCTAATGCTGGACCGCCTTTGTCATTTTTCCACTCATCGATACATGCAGCACTCAAGCCCAACTGTGCAGCTCTGATGGCCGCTATGTATCCACCGGGACCACCACCGATGACGATTACGTCAAATTCTTTAGTCATAATTTATAACCCAAAAAGGCAAACTTTTAAAATTAATTGAGATTTTTCTGTGCGCCTATCAAAGCCGTGTAACGATTAAAGCTTGGTAGGTTTGTTCTGAGCGTCAAAAGGAGAGCACGAAGCTCCCTTCTTAAAGCCAAGACGGCATAGAGATTAGATATCAAAAAGTAAACGAGCAGGATCCTCTAGCGCCTCTTTCATCGCAACCAACCCAAGCACAGCTTCGCGTCCGTCAATAATTCTGTGGTCATAGCTCATCGCAAAATAATTCATAGGACGAACCACAACTTGACCGTTCTCAACAACTGCGCGGTCTTTGGTTGCATGTACACCCAAAATTGCAGCCTGGGGAGGATTGATAATAGGTGTTGAGAGCATAGAGCCAAATACACCACCATTAGAGATGGAGAATGTACCGCCTGTCATATCCTCAATGCCTAATTTGCCGTCTTTAGCTTTTGCACCGTACTCGGCAATTTTCTTCTCAATCTCAGCAAAGCTCATTTGATCTGCATTGCGTAGAATTGGAACCACCAATCCACGAGGTGAACCAACAGCAATACCAATATCAAAATATCCGTGATAGACAATATCTGTACCGTCAACAGAAGCGTTTAGGACAGGATATTTCTTGAGCGCGTGAACTGCTGCTTTAACAAAGAAGCTCATGAAACCAATTTTTACGCCGTGTTCTTTTTCAAACTTGTCTTGGAAACGTTTTCGCATCTCCATGACTGGCGCCATATTGATTTCGTTGAAAGTAGTCAAAATAGCATTAGTAGCTTGAGACTGTAATAGACGCTCCGCAACACGCGCACGTAAACGACTCATAGGAACGCGTTGCTCGGGTCTGTCACCCAAGGACACACTAGGCGCTTGAACCTGAGGTAAAGATGAAGTTGGGACACCTGTGGGTATAGCTGACGCACCGCCCGCAATGGCGCCTAATACGTCCCCTTTTGTTACACGTCCGTCTTTGCCGGTTCCACCAATAGAGCCTGGCGCCATGTTGTTGTCAGCCATTATTTTGGCTGCAGCAGGCATTGCAAATCCAGCCTTAGAAGCGTCGGCAGTTGCTACAGAAGTTGGGGCAGGAGCACTCACCGGCGCAGCAGCTTTGCCCGCACTTGGCTGGACTGCAGCGGGACTAGCGCTGGCAACCGCCGTCGTATCGATCTTTGCAATCAATTGATCAGCAACAACGGTGCCTCCGCTTTCAACAACATACTCCGTAAGCACACCGGCTGCAGGAGCAGGTACTTCGAGAACAACTTTGTCAGTTTCAATTTCAATCAAGATCTCATCAATAGCAACAGCCTCACCAGGCTTCTTTTTCCATTGCAACATAGTTGCTTCTGCAACTGATTCAGAGAGTTGGGGTACTTTAACTTCAACGATGGACATGTCAGTTTCCTAAATTATTTTTACTCAATTACTTACTAAAAGTAAAACCTTTAATCTTGCCAAATGCACCCTCTACCAGGGCTTTTTGCTGCTCTTGGTGTAGGTGTGAATAACCAACGGCTGGAGAGGCCGATGCGGCCCTTCCTGAGTAGGCTAGTTTTTGTCCATCCAACATATTTTCATGGATGTAGTGTTGTACGTAGAACCATGCACCCTGATTTTGTGGCTCGTCTTGCGTCCAAACAATCTCAGTCACATTGGGATATTTTTTAAGCTCAGTGCTAAACGCTTTGTGTGGAAAGGGATACAACTGCTCAACACGAATAATGGCCGTATCCTCTTGCTTTAGTTCTTCACGTTTTTTGGCCAAGTCGTAATAGACTTTTCCAGAGCAAACAACCAGGCGCTTAACCTTATCAGCTTTCAAAGCCTTGCTCTCAGGGATGATGGTTTGGAAACTACCCTTCGTGAACTCAGAGATGGGAGAGGTTGCGTCTTTGTTTCTTAACAAGGACTTAGGCGTAAAGATGATCAATGGTTTACGCAGATTTCGCACAATTTGACGCCGCAAAATGTGGAATATTTGACTTGCAGTGGTTGGTTGAACGATCTGCATGTTTGCATCTGCTGCGAGTTGCATAAACCGCTCCACGCGCGCAGAGCTATGTTCCGGACCTTGACCTTCGTAGCCATGTGGCAACATTAAAGTTAAGCCGTTAACGCGGCCCCACTTTACTTCACCTGAGGCGATAAACTGGTCAATAACCACTTGTGCGCCATTTGCAAAATCTCCAAATTGAGCTTCCCAAATGACGAGTGTGTTTGGATCGTTTGATGCGTAACCGTATTCAAAACCTAGGACTGCTTCTTCTGAAAGAATTGAATCAATAACAGTAAAAGGAGCCTGTGTTTCAGAAACGTTTTGTAAAGGTACGTAGGTACCTGTATCCCACTTCTCACGGTTTTGATCATGCACAACAGCATGTCTGTGCGTAAAGGTACCCCGACCACAGTCTTCACCTGACAAACGGACTGGGAATCCACTGGCAACAATGGAGGCAAAAGCCATGTGCTCGCCCATGCCCCAATCTACAGGTATGTCACCTCGACCCATCGCAGCTCGATCGTCAAGGACTTTCTTAACCAATTGGTGAGGTGTAACTGTTGTTGGAATAGTTGTAATTTTTTGAGAAATACGCTTCCACTCTGCCATTGGAATAGAGGTATCTCCGGCGTCGGTCCATTTGTTATCAACGTAGGGCGCCCAATCTACCGCAAACTTACTCTTGAAATTGGTAAGAACAAAATCCTCAGTGTTCTTTCCTTCATCAAGTGCCGCCCTGTAGGCCTTGACCATATCGTCACCAAGCGATGCACCAAGGCCTTGTGTTGCGAGTTTATCTGCATACAGTTTGCGAGTGCCTGGATGCTGAGCAATCTTTTTATACATCAAAGGCTGAGTCAAGCTTGGTGTATCTTGTTCGTTGTGCCCTAATTTTCTAAAGCAAATGATGTCAACGACGACATCTTTTGCAAACTCTAAGCGAAACTCAAGTGCAAGTTGTGTTGCGAGAACAACTGCCTCAGGATCATCCCCATTCACATGCAGTACTGGAGATTCAATCATTTTTACAATGTCAGTACAGTACAGCGTGGATCTGGAGTCTCTGGGGTCAGATGTGGTGAATCCAATCTGATTGTTAATCACGATATGAACGGTTCCGCCGGTTGAATAGCCTCTGGTCTCTGCTAAAGCCAGCGTTTCCATAACGATACCTTGGCCCGCAAAGGCTGCGTCCCCGTGCACTAGCACAGGAAGCACTTGTTTGCCGTGTGGGTCATTTCTGCGGTCCATACGCGAACGGACGGAGCCCTCTACCACTGGGTTGACAATCTCGAGGTGGGAGGGGTTAAATGCAAGACTCAAATGAACGGGTCCGCCGGGAGTGGTCACGTCTGAGCTGAATCCTTGGTGGTATTTCACGTCACCACTTGGCAAGTCTTCGGGAGCTGTGTGATCAAACTCTGCAAACAAATCTTTGGGCATCTTGCCCATAGAGTTGACAAGAACGTTTAAGCGACCTCGGTGGGCCATTCCTATAACAATTTCTTGTATACCCTTAGAACCAGCATCATTGATCAATTCGTCCATGGATGCAATAAAGCTCTCGCCTCCTTCTAAGGAAAAGCGCTTTTGACCCACGTATTTGGTATGAAGAAATCGCTCTAAACCCTCTGCAGCAGTAAGTCGATCGAGAATGTGTTTTTTCTTCTCAACATTGAAATTGGGTTTTGACCGAATAGTCTCTAACTTTTGTTGCCACCAACGCTTTTGATCTTGGTTGGTGATAAAGTTAAATTCAGCCCCAATTGAGCCGCAATAAGTCTCGCGAAGCGCGTTGAGCAGCTCGCGAAGGCTCATTTTGTCTTTACCGAAAAATGTATTGCTGGTATCAAATATAGCTTCTTGATCAGCATCGCTAAATCCGTAGGATGCGGGATCTAGCTCAGGGATATTTTCACGTTCAGTGCGCTTTAAAGGGTCTAAATCAGCCCAACGAACGCCTAGGTTACGGTAAGCAGCAATAAGTTGCTGAACAGCCGTGCGCTTTTTACCCATCTCAGGGTCTGAGCTTGCCATGACGACACGTGTACCGCCCATCTTTGCACGCTCAGCGAATGCATTAATGACCGGTAGGTGAGGAACATCTTTTGACTGGGATCCATCTACAGCAGGTACATGCTGTAGGGCATCAAAATACTCTCGCCAAGTGTCGGGCACACTGCCTGGATTGGCTAAGTAATTCTCATACATCTCTTCTACATAAGGAGCGTTGCCCCCAAAGAGATAACTGTTGCCCGCAAAGGCTTGATAGACATTGGATGCCTGTGTCATAGCGCTGACCTCCGTTCCCCTGCAGGGAACATTAGTTGGTTGAAGAAAACCTTCTGCTACACCGACTTAGCCGGCTTGCAGACGCGACTTTGGCCAGAAATAGCCCTAGTTACTTTCATTGTGCCACTTAAATCACTCAAATTTTGGGTACGAAATAAGAATATTTGGAGGCATAAGTGCCTTTTTTATGCACTGACTAACGACCCAAGAGTCTCATTGCCTTCGCAAAACTGGGGTGCTGAGAGGATCCAATCCATTCAAAAACAACCATCTCAAGAGTGACCAGTTCAACTCCGGCCCCTGCAAGCCTGTCCAGGGCAGAGTCGTGGTTGTGAGATTGCACAGCGGCGCAGGCGTCCGTTACCAGGCAGACATCAAATTCCTGTTCAACCAAACTCAGTGCCGTTTGCAGAACGCTTAAATGCGTCTCGCAACCAGCTAATAGGATGGTCATTTTCTCAATCGGCGCTTCTTGTTTTTGGAGATGTTTGGGGAGACTTCTTGCGTTTCCCTGTGCAGAGGGTTTAACTGGGCCCTTTAATAATTCGGTTAATCCATGTTCGCATGCATCAAAGTACGTTTTTGAAACTACCTTTTGACATTGAACGCGTAATTCTCCTTGCATGGGCGCGTCTTGAGGTCCCGTTTGTTCTGTCCCCCAGACTGGCACATTCAAAAGCTTTGCAACTTGGGCTAGAACGCTAGCCGATCTAGCTATACCCTCGCTATGTTCAATAGCTGCGAGTTGTTGTACTGAGTAATCAATAAGAACAAGTTGCGATTCTTCGAGTTGTATCAACATATATAGGGACTTCCGAATTTTCTTATTACAAACCTTTATTTTCTTCTACTTTCCGACCTTGTTAAGTAACTATAAATAATTCATTTTGTTGGGCTATAATAACAGGCTTATGAAAATCTTGCCGTTCTTGAATCTACTCTTGGCAGCCACACTCTCTTTAAGTGCGGCTGGGGTAAGTGCGCAAAGCGATTCTCGGAGTTCTGCCGATAAACGCATAGCTAAGAAACTGAACACTCTCGAACTAAACGTAACCGGTCCCGCTTCTGATTTGGTCAGCAATGCAATGCAGTTGCTTGGCGTACGCTATCACCGAGGGGGAACCAATGAAGCTTCTGGATTTGATTGCAGTGGGTTCGTCAGAGCGATGTACGAAAAAACCGTTGGTTTAGTGCTCCCTCATAATGCCCGAGAGCAAGCAGCTGTAACTGATAAAGTTGATCCGACAGAGCTCCAGCCTGGAGATTTGGTGTTCTTCAACACAATGAAACATGCTTTTAGTCATGTAGGAATCTACCTTGGGGACGGAAAGTTCATTCACTCCCCTAGAACTGGATCGGCCATCCGGATTGAAGATATGCGCGAGGCCTACTGGGTTAGGCGTTTTAACGGAGCCCGAAGAGTGCCTCTAGATGAAATCAATGCAGGTTACTTTGCTCACTCTATAAAAGCAGACTTCCCTAATAACGGTAAAGCCGACGCAAACTCCAAATAAATGGTGGCTACTCGGTTTAAATGCCTTGAAGCCTCTTTAATGCTAAAATAGCGCATGGCCCGAGACGACACCACTAAAATTAGAAACGATGGGCTACGCTATAAGTCAAAAAAAGGTGGATCGCCGTTTGGTACCGGTGGTCGCTCAATAGACACGATGAGCTGCATTAAATGCGGTCGTCATAAACCCAGATCTGAAGGCTCATTTAAGAGAATGCTCGGCTCGACTATGTTCATTTGTTTTGAATGTAAGCCTGCCCCTAAAGCTGAAACTGAGGTTTAATGATCTATCAGATAGTAGGGTTCATTCTTCAAATTGCTGAGGGGTTGCTTGCAGGGACTTGCCTGTTAAGACTATTGTTCCATTTTCAAAGAGTTTCCCTTAGCCCCAATTCTGGAAACCCACTTGGCGCCTTTGTGTTTGCAACAACAAACTGGATAGTCTTGCCCATTAGGCGTCTAATTCCGGCTTTGGGTCGCTTAGATACGGCAAGTATGCTATCTGCCTACCTCATCATCCTCATCAAAGCATTGCTGATTGGATTCATAAGCTTTGGTTCACAATCTTACTCATTGATCTTAGGTGTAAGCTTTTTTAGTTTACTTAACATGAGTTTATCTTGCCTAAACGGTTTGGTTCTGGCTTACGCTGTTATGACTTGGGTAAGTGCAAATACAGCCATTAGTGATATCTTTTCTCGATTGGTGAATCCAATGTTGAAGCCGATCCAAAAAGTCCTACCACTCTTTGGAGGAATAGATCTGTCCCCACTAGCCCTTCTTGCATTGATACAAATTGGGTTAATTGTGCTCCAAAATTTACAGAGCGAAATACTAGGATTGTTTGCTTAAGTTCAGTCCGTGCCGGGGAGTAAGGTACCAATGAAATCATTTAAGCTTTCATCCATAGCTTTGGTATCAACCCAAGGGCCGTGCGGGAAGTGACCATACCGGATAGCAAGTTGCTGACTAGCCGTGATCTCGTCGACTCCGTTTTGAATTAAATAAACAGCAGAAATAAAGCCTGTTCGGTCTGAACCGTTCAAGCAGTGAATCAATACAGGCTTTTGCGCTTGATTAATTAATTCAACGTAAGCCCGTGCTTCGTCTGGTTTGATGCGGTGCGAGCTGGAGAGCGGAATATCGATAAGTGTCACACCGTTTTTACTTGTAACGCTAGACTCCGTCTTGTACCAATCCTTATCTGGGTTTGCACCTCTAAGATTAACAACAGTTTTAATGTTCTGCGTCGAGATATGATTTTGTAAGGAGATCGCGTCAAGTTGTGCTGATCTATAGATCTCACCGTCTTTTACAGCATAAAAGTTGCCGTCATAATTTATAAACAGATAAAAACCACCAAGTGCTAGAAGACCCATAACTCCCAAGACAAGGAGTGAGACTCCTAGTTTTTTTATAAATCTCAAAATGACCCCCATCTAGGTTCCTTGCGATTAGGTGGTGGGCGATACATGGATCGAACATGTGGCTTCCACCGTGTGAAGACTCCAGCAATTTGCCATATTTCCTTTAAAGATCAACAGCTTAACAGAATCAAAAAGTCATAAAGTAGTATACTTGTAGTATAGTGATGAATATTTAAGTATTATTTAATATGTAATTATTAGAACTTATAGGACATCAAGCGTAAA
>CAIKNE010000112.1 GCA_903828695.1 uncultured Burkholderiales bacterium
CGCCCTGTCGATCGACAGTAGCCAATCACTGCCGAGCGGCAAATGGGATTATGCGACCCGATCGACTTTGAATCACCCGGCTTTTCAGCCGATGGACTGGCCAGTTATGGAGACTCAGTCTCCTCCGCTCCCTTTAGAGCCATCTTTAGAGGGCTTGTGTACTACTCCCAATAAGCAAGGAGCACCCAATACATTCTCAAGACTAAAGTTCTGTAATTCTGTTGCTGTAAATGGACGACCACGCCATGCTTCTAAATCTTTACGTAGATTGGCCTTATCACCAATAGATGCTGTGTACTCACGTGAGATTGAAAATGGGCGACCATCTTGCATCATTTCATTCAATTCCCAAGTGATACGAACTTTAGGGGCTACTTTAGCTTCACCTTTCCACTCAAAAGTTTGATGACCTAAATCAATAATTTGATAGCATCGTGCCGCAAAACTTCCTGCTGGACATTGTTCAAAATCACCACCACCACCTGAACCTGCATTAACTGTCAGAGACATCGCCTAACTCCTTTTCTAATTTAACTATTAAATTCTGTATTTTTTCAATATCGTTTGTTACAGCCATCAACTGCCACTCAAGTCGTTCCTTTTGAAAACGGTAGTCCTCAAGACGCATTTCAAGTTGTTCTTGTTCTTGCATAACTGTACGGTAATACTCTTCTTGTGACATTTTCCCACCTCCCTTTTACAAATACTATTTACATTTTACCACATAGTCAACATATTTCTTTAGCATCATTGCTGCCATTTCTAACTTTTCTGCTGCTTCTACTGCTTTTTCCGTATTACGAGCATTCATGTAGCTATAGACTTGCTCATTTAATCTTTGAATGTTCATCTTCATTTCAGAATAGTCAATCATACTTTGCTGTTCTCCAAACGCTTTAACATCACTTCAATAGCAGCCATCCAACCAGCTTCAAATCCTTCGTAACTTGTAGGGTGGTTCTGACCTTTAATGGCAGGTTTCCACTCTTCGCACCAATCCTCATAATATTCTTGTATCTTATTCATGTGTTGCCTTTTCAATAGTTTTGTCGTGTTCTGAGCCAACTGTTTCCCCCTCCCAGTTTACCGTAACGGATACTGGGTCTTTATCTTTCCAATGTTCAAAAGATAAAAATGCTCCCCCTTCAGGCCCAATCCCAAGCCAATGAGGAATTCCGTCAGGAGAATCTACAGTCTTCCCTAGCAACATATGATAGCCCTCAGGAGATGGATTTTGCCACTGTTGCACATCAGGATTTTCCCTACCTTCAAGATTAAACTGAATATTCCCTGCCAAGTATACAAATGCAGAATCAACGCCTGGATGAGTATGTTTAGGAGAAGTGCTATATGGCTCTGTTACATACAACTCAACCTGAAATCGACCTTCTCTAAACATACACAATGACATTGCATTGTCAGTATGAAATACTGGATTCTTAAATGGTGGTCTTAATGGCATCCCATTAGATATATACCAATCCCTAAATTCTTGAACGTTATTCCACATTTGCTACCTCAATTTGTTTGTCGTGTTTATGACCAAGTGTTACACCATCGTATTCAGTTGCAACAGACCGTGGCTTTTTATTAGACCATCTTTGAAACAGCAAAAATGAACCGCCTTCTTCATTTACCTTTAGAGCATGAGGAGTGCCGTTAACTGTCTCTAAAGACTTTCCCAATAACATATGTGTACCATTGACACCTTCTTTTTGATATTGAGAAAGGTCTGGGAATGGAGCACCGTCCTTAGCAAAAGACAAATTACCTGTTAAATAAACTGACAATGATTCAATGCCTGGATGGGCGTGAACGTGAGTCTCTGTATTAGGCTTGCAAATGTACAACTCAATCTGATACTGCCCCTTACGATACACGGTCAAAGCATAGGCCATATCCGTAATATGAATTGGGTGCTCAAATGGAGGTCTAATAGGACATCCTGCAGCAATCCACCAATCCTTAAATGCTTCTACTTCATTCCATTCCTTCATCTGCAACCCCCTGTAAAAAATTCTTATATCTATCTAATAACCAGTTAATTTCTTTAATATCACCACAGCTACTTGCAAAGTATTCATTACCATCTTTGTCGTAGCCCATGATGCAGACCATCTGTAACAACTTGGCACCATCAAGTACCCCGTCAACTGGAACATCTCCTACAGTGCCTTCTGGAAACTCAATAACATCACCCATCGCTATTCCTTTTTAATATCTACAACTATGTGAATTCTGTCGGTGCTTCCATTGTTCTCAACAGAATGTAAAGACTTGTTATCAAGCCACCATATCTTACCTACTTCAAAATGCTTTACACGACCATCACATTTAAACCATACGTCAGGGTTTGTTGACAATACAAAGTGAAACCTGTCATGTGCAGCACAGTATTCACCTTCGTCAATATGAGTATCAATAGTTCCACCAGGCTTTAACTTGGCAACTACTATCCTACCTATTGTTGACTTATCAGCAAACTCGTGAATAGCCTTTGAAGTCTTTGGAAAGTAGAACTTTGGAAAGTAATCTACACACTCCATTTTATCAAAGTATTCACTAATATGGTGTTCCCCTTCA
>CAIKNE010000113.1 GCA_903828695.1 uncultured Burkholderiales bacterium
ATAGAGATCATCGTTTGCTGATACTCATGGATCAGACCAACAAATTGAACAATTGGAGTCACCACGCGCCCAGACATCATTTGAAACGAAATCAAAGCACCGACAGTTATTTGTTTATCAAAAACATCCAATGCGCCAAAGAAAATAATGGCAATGGGCATGATTCTTTGCAAGAACTGAGTCACTATCTGCGCTGAGAATGATACTTTCATAACACTAAAGTTAAGCATCACTGTGTTTGCAGACCTTTGATCCCAGTTCTTTCTTTGCAGTGGCTCAAGTGCAAGCGATTTGACGGTGCGGATACCGTGAATAGACTCCACGAGCATTCCTTGCCTAACGCTCTCAGCCGCTGATAAGTTCTCAAGTCTTGACATAAAGGGCTTAATTAGCAGTAGAACTACCAACCCCATACACAGCGCAATGAATATCACAATAAGCGTGAGCTTAAAGGAGTACATAAATAATACTGGCAAGAAGACGAAAAAGGAGATGATCTCAAGCGCTGTGAAGAACATGCTACCCGTCAGAAAAGCACGAATGCTTTGAATTTGCTGCACCTGGCGAACCACCAGGCCAGCTGTATTTCTCTCGAAATACTCAATGGGCAAAGACAGTAGATGAGCAAATGTGCGTCGGTTAAGCTTCATGTCAATCTTATTGGTCGCATCAAGCAACAAGTATTGACGTAAGTAAGTGAAGATGACTTCGAAAATAATAGCTATAAAAATACCAATTGTGAGCACCCACAGCGTTGACTTACTCTCGTGGACAAGGACCTTATCGATCACGAGTTGCGTGAAAATAGCTGAGCTTAGACCCAAAATACTCAACACAAAGTTTGTTATGGCAATGTCGCGGAAAGTATGCTTTTGCTTAAAAATTTCCGGCAAAAACCACAAAAGACCAAAAGGTTGATCCTCATCGGTTAACTTGTAAACTCTTTTAACAAATACGACTCGCCCAGACCATATGGACTGGAACTCGTGGAACGGCATTTCTTTAACGGCAGCCTGCGGATCCCTAGGATCCAAAACCACTATAAATTCTCTCCCCGGAGTATTGGAAACACCCGCCACTATGCAGTATTCATCATCTTTTAACTTCACGAGGATTGGAAATACTCCCGTCAAGGCAAGTAATTCTTTAAATTTAAGTTGATCGAACTTGGCTTTTAAGCTGATATGGCTTGCAATCCTAATCAGTTCCTGGGGAGAAGGCTCTTTACCGGCTAATGCATTTTCTTGCTCAATACGCTCGGCAATGGCGGGCACACCAAAATGCTTGGCAACAACGGTTAAACACTGAATTGAGGTATGAATAGCCACTTTTGGATTTTCTCTTTCTAGAAATTTTTGAGAATCAAGAAGCTTAAGTTTAAATGATCAAATTGAATAAATTGCGAATCCTCGCCAACTTACCCGAACCCATTTTAGCTTCTAAGAGCTGGAATTGCTTTTGGAGACCGTAGCGGGTGCTAAATTAGAGGAATTGAAGAGCTGATTAGTAGAACTAACCAGGGAACCAATGCTCGCACTAGAGTTAGCAACTCCGTCGGGACGGCTAGTTGCAGCTTGAAGAGTTGGTAACCCACCCGCTATAGATTGACCGTTCTGATCGTACTGACTTAATATTTGACTCAGAACAGACAAATTCGAGGTTGGAGGTTGACCGACACTTTGTAACGCAGTGATTGGGAGAGTTACTGGCTGATTGAGGGATTCCGCGGATAAAACACCACTAGTGCCCCCACTCGTGTAATGACTTAAAGCCTGCGTTAATTGATTAACAGCCGTTGAGGTTGCATCTGTTGAGGCAAGCCAAACGTCGGCCATCTCGTGCGTTTTACCGTCAGTGGTTGTGAAACTTGATTTCAATCCAATCGTATTTCCATTGCTTGACTCATTCACTACAGTAGGTTTTAAATTCAAGGACTCAATATTAAGTTGAGATAGCGTAAATAGGGTTCCAACTGGCGCACCGCTTGAGCCCTCACCCGAGTAGCCGGTGTCAACCCATACTTCTAATTCATTAAATATGGGATTGCTTGCATCAATGACAGTTGCCCCTTGCTGTGCGAAAGCTGACAGTGCAGCGAAACCATCTGAAGCCTTTTGGCCATTGGGTAATACCATAGCTGAGCCAAAAAGTTCTGAACCATTGGATATGGATGTTGCCCCTTTTGGCACATTTACGAGAAATCCTTCTCCGGGAGTTATCCAGCCCACTTGAGCATTCGTAGCGCCACTATTAGCCAAATCAAAGGTTACGCCGGATTTACCTATTTGCTCAGTTTGTATCCCGTTTGAACCATTTTTAGAAGTCAAGACTGCAAATGCAGAGGGTGCTAATCCTGCAACATTCTGTGTGCTCAGTGCATCAACCCCCGTTAGATCCATCACGATAGGGGTAATTGAGCCCAGTGCAGCAATCTGAGCGGTACTCAAATTGATTAACTGTTTACTACTGAGTCCATTTTTTTGTGCAGGAGTTAGACTTTGCAACTGATCTATTGAGAATCCTGCAAGACTTGGCGGACTGATGGCTCCTAATTGATAAGATCCTAAGTGCTGTATCTGAGCTGTCGACAATGCACCCAGTTGTGCTGAAGTCAATCCTACAATCTTAGACGGTACTAAAATTGAGACTTGCAAGGTACTGAGTGAAGCTATAACGTCCGTAGTCAAAACGCTAAGCTGAGATGAGCTTAAACCGATGATCGCACTAGTTCCAAGTACCGCAACATCAGTCGTCGTAAAACTGGACACAGCTGTAGGATTGATTTTGTATAACTGTATTAAATTAAGAGCACTCAGTTGATCAGTTGTGAGGGCAGCCACATCATCATATGTTAATGCTGAGATCTGAAGTGTCGACAAGTTACTAACTTGAACTGTAGTCAGTGAACTCACCTGACCCGTGGTCATTACACCGATATCCGTTGATGAGAGACCCAGCAGTGCAGTAGGTGTTAAAGCGGCTAGCTGCGCGGTACTCATGGATTGAATACTAGCCGTCGACAAAGCTGCAATTTGCGTACTCCTAAGAGCTTGCACCTGCTGAAAGGTCAAATTTGCAAATGTTGCAGTTGATAGTGCATTGATAATTGAATTGCTTAAATCTTTAGACTGCCAAATACTTAAAGTTGCAAGTTGAGAAGTAGACAACTGATTCAAGAATGCTGTACTCAAATTAGTCAAAGCACCTGTTCCAAACTCTATGATCTGGGTACTCGTTAAAGCATTGACCTGAGTTGTACTCAATTGCTGCCACTGAGAACTGGTCAATGAGTTCAGCTGATAGCCGACTAAGGCTTGTATTTGATCTGTTGTTAACGCAGAAATATCAGTCGTTGATAAACTCTTGATTTGAATATTAGATAAAGATCCAATTTGATCGGTTAATAAAGACTGCAACTGCGTGGTTGACAAGTAAGAAAATTGCTTGGTTGTTAATTCAGATATTTGAGTGTCGCTTAGGCTCGTGAGGAGCTGTGTCGATAAATTACTAACTTGATAGGATCCGAGAGCCTGTATTTGTGATTGTGTCAAATAGCCTAGATCAGTTTGGCCCAGTGCCTCCAATTGAGAGCTTGTCAAATTAGCGATTAAGGCTGTTGCTAATGCTGAAACATCGCTTGTCGTAAGGTTGGAGATGGCATCAGTTGATAGATATTGAATTTCGCTGGGTTTGATTGCAACGAATTGGGTACTCGTTATTGACTGAATGAAATAGTCGTTTAGTCCGCTGATCTGCGCTGTAGTCAACGCACTGATCTGCTTAGGACTTAGGGCGGAAATCTGCGCGGTTGAAAGATTTTGAAGCGCGTCAGTGCTTAAACCCGTAACCTGAGTTAGGTTCAGCATTGCAATTTCTGATGTGGTTACAGCTGCGATTTGTTGGTCATTTAAAAAACTTACATCCTGAACACTCAAACCAGCAACTTGAGCACTCGTGAGGCCTGCAATAACTGCAGTGGATAGCGAGGTAAATTGTGCAGAGCTAAGCGACTGCAACTGCTTCGCGCTCATCGCCTTGACCTGAGCAACCGAGAGCTGAGCGATTTGATCTGTTAAGAAAGTCTGAAACTGGGTTGTTGATAATGCTTGGATATCAGCAGTTTTAAGTCCAGCAATTGCGCTATCGCTGATGGCTGAAATTGCCATGCTGCTCAAACCCTTTATCTGAAGCGTGGTAAGCGCCATAACCTGGGACGAGCTAAAGTTGGACCATTCGCTTTGTGTAAGGGGAGATAGCTGAGATACTTTTAAATTAGAAATTGTTTTATTGCTGAAGTTCTGAACAACCCCAGGATCTAAAGCCTGAATATCTAGAACATTTAACACGCCCAATTGAGCAATACTCAGTTGCTCTACTTGGGCTGATGTAAGTGCATTTATTTGCTGGGTCGATAAATTAAGTAATAAATTCGTTGATAAGGCCTGTATCTGAGCCTGAGTCATTGAACTAATTTGATCAACTGTGAGTGCCATTAGCTGGGCGCTAGACAACCCCTTCAAAATGCTTGTGCTCAACGTATCCCATTGGCTAACTGGAATGCTAGCAACGGTTGCCGTACTAAGTCTTGACAGATCATAGGACGAGTTGATTTGAATGGCGGACAATTTATTTACTCACCGATTAAACGACTATAAGTTTAAATCGACCCCAATTGTCTAAACTGTAATGAATTCAAAAGGGTTAATTGGGAGAAATTCAAACAATACACCTGATTTATGTACAAACTGAGGTGCAAAGCGCCATGTATAGCCTTCCATCACAAATGGGCGTCAATTCAAAGTATTGAGAAGTTTCAAACGGCGAAACTGACAACCGAGATTGCAATGAGAATAGTGGCCAATTGAGCCAACCGCATGATTAGACCAAAGACCTTTAAGACAGTTGTAGGGGTCACCCCCTAATTGATCAATTTGACCAATTAGGAGGAATACCCAAAGAGCTTACAACTTCTCCAAATATGACGACTAGCTAGTACTTCCGCCGTTCTTTGTGACGGTTGTCTGAGTGGTAGAGGTCTGCCCCATCAACTGGCTCGTAGCTGATGTGGCTGAGGTCGCTGCAACTTGCGTGACAGGAGCAGTACTAGAGAGCAATTGGCCATTAGCGTTGTATTGACTCAAAGCGCTCGCTAAAACTGCAGTGCTTGCCGTGTTCGGATTTGCAGTTGTAGAACTGGTTGTCAAACTAGAACCTGCAGAGCCAACAGGGGCAGAGCTTGCAGTAGTCGTGTATTGACTCAAAGCCTGCGTCAACTGATTCACAGAACTACCGCTACCTCCAGTAGACGCGAACCAAACGTCAGCCAACTCATGGGTTTTACCATTCGTGGTTGTGTAGCTTGATACCAGTCCAACAATGTTTCCATTATTGGATTGTCCCGCGGCTTGTGCAGTCAAGTTAAGCGACTGGATATTCAATTCAGCAAGCGTGAAGAGCGTTCCTGTTGGAGTCGTTCCGTTTGTACCCGTATCCACCCAAACCTGGAGTTGGTTGAATATAGGATCGCTTGCATCGATAACACCAGAGCCATTTTGATCAAAGGCCGAGAGTGCAGCAAAACCGTTTGATGCAGTTTGACCGTTGGGTAGGACTGTCGCTGTACCAAATAGCTCAGAGCCGTTGGTGATAGTCGTTGCTCCCTTAGGTAGATCGACAAGGAAACCCTCACCAGGTGTGATCCAGCCCACATTGGCGTTGGTAGCGCCAGTGTTGGCTAAGTCAAAGGTGACACCAGATTGACCGATTTGTTCAGTCTGGATTCCAGAAGACCCTTGTGTAGAAGTTAGTACTGAGAACGCGGACGGAGCAAGTCCTGCCACATTAGAGGTCGTTAAAGCATCTACACCCGTTAGATCCAAGACCAATGGCGAGACGAAGGAGTTAGAAAGTGCCCCGACTTGAGTTGTGGACAACGCTCCAACATCACTACTTGATAAACCAATGATTTGCTTGGACATCAAGGTGGAGATGAAGCTTGTTGACAAACTTGCCACTTCAGACGTAGTCAATCCGGCAATCTGCGCACTGGTAATACCTTGTGCCGCACTCGTACTCAAAACATGAGTCTGAGACGTTGTCAATTGACTGATCTGAGCCGTGCTGAAACCAGCAATCTGAGTGCTTGTGAGCAAACTCACACCACTTGTAGACAATGCTGCAACAGCGCTTGTTGTCAAGCCAGCAATTTGTTTAGATGTCAACAAACTGATCTCTGTCGTTGTCAGCGCTGCAACAGCACCCGTAGTCAAGTTAGCGATTTGTGCACTACTCAAAGACAACACTGCTGTCGTGTTCAAGTTAGCGACTTCTGAGGTTGTCAACGCAGCAATTTGCGCTGTTCCCAGACCTGTCGCCTGTACACCCGTCAGTATCGCAAGTCCTGATGTACTCAGGGCCGCTACATCACTG
>CAIKNE010000114.1 GCA_903828695.1 uncultured Burkholderiales bacterium
CATGTATGGTTCCAGTCGAGTGCGGCTCCCTACCGTTCGAGCCCCTCAACTAAACACCCCTACCCAGCCGGTGTACGCTTGGATGATCAAACAAAAATGCTCTACGATGAGATGCACATCTTTATTAACGGCGAGAGTTGGCGCGCGACGGGTAAGGATAAAACATTGATGAGGTTGTTAGCCAATCGTCGTATTTTGTCATCCGCTGAGCTGGGTAATGCCTCTGAGGATGCCCTAGGCTTGATTGAGAACTGGGTCGACGCAGGCTGGGTTCACGCTTTGTAAAGTTGTTTGTGGCGTGGGGCGCTCAATCACAGAACAAGCAGTAAAAAAAAGGTAAAAACAATCCCTTGGAAATCCCTTATAATAAAGAGCTGAGTTGAGGGGATTAGTGTCCATCTGCTCAGTCGCAGATTTCTGTGACGCTTTTAAAAATTTTCTTCTCTATATATATTAAGGAATTACGAAATGAAAAAATCGCTCCTCTTGGCAAGCTTGTTAGCTATCGCTTTAGTTGCTTGTGGCAAAAAAGAAGCTCCTCCTGCTCCTGCAGCACCTGCAGCTGAAGCACCAGCAGCTCCTGCAGCAGCGCCAGCAGCACCTGCAGCTGACGCAGCAGCAGCACCTGCAGCTCCTGCAGCAGCAGACAAGAAGTAATTCGTACTTCTCTTGAAGCATAAGCCACCTTCGGGTGGCTTATTTTTTGGTGGATCGTGATTGTGGAATGAATTATTCTCTGGCCCACATCACCTTTAATTTACATGGACCCAAGCAGATCCCGTGTCAGGGGCTGCAACCCATACTTCATCGACTGTCCTGCCCAGCGCGCGACTTAGGCAATCTAGGACAATTTCAGGGCTATTGTTGCGTTCACTCAGATGGGCGGCTACAACATGACCCAGTCCGGAGTGGTTAAGTTTTTGAGCCAGTTCGCAAGCCGATTCGTTGGATAAATGGCCTAAGGGCCCGGATATTCTGTCTTTTAAGAACTGTGGGTAGCCCGATTTGCGTAGCATTTGAGTATCGTGATTGGTCTCCATCAACAGCGCATTACAGCCCTGGAGTTGGGAGAAGACGTGAGGGCTTACATGCCCTAAATCTGTCAGAACACCCAAACTAACCGCTCCGTCAGAGAGTCTGACTTGAAGGGGTTCACGTGCATCGTGGGGTACGGTGAAAGGCTTGATCTGGAGGGCTCCAAACTCAATGACTTCGGTATCTCTTGCGATATTTATTTGTGAGGGGTTAAACCCCCAGTCAAGGCCGCCACAAGCCAGCCAAGTACCTTGACTCATCCAAACGGGTATCTTCAAGGAGCTGGCAACACGCTTGGTATGCCCAACGTGGTCAGCGTGTTCATGCGTTATGAAAAGAGCGTCTAAATCAGAAAGTTCTAAGTTGGCTTGTATCAATCGACGCTCAAGCTCTTTCAGGCCAAGCCCGCAATCGATCAAAATACGAGTGGTTTGATGACCGCACTGCGCCTCAATGACAGAGGCGTTTCCAGTGCTACCACTGCCCAAGTTTTTAAATCTAAGCACGCTCTTGATTATGGATTTGAAAAAATCACAAAACTTAAATTTATTTCAACTCATTAACCAAGATGGTTGCAATCTTGTTGGCGATTTCGCCGCCGTCGGGCTCGCCAGCATTGTTCAGCACACTGATTTTTGTCAGCTCACCTTCGCTTGTGATTTTTAAGCGGTATTTTTGCGGTCCAATGGGCGTGACCTTAGACGGGCTAAAAATATTCTTATACCAAGGAGTGGTGTCAGCGTTCTCTTTTGGTTTATCAACATAGCGAACAAAGTATAGGCCAGCTTTGCGGTCCCGGTCTTCAACGGTAAATCCGCCTCGGTCTAGCGCAACGCCAAGTCTGCGCCATGCGTTATCAAACCCTTGAGCCAACTCAACCACAGGCTTAAAGTTCACTTGGGTTAATTTAGCTGCGCCTTCAATTGAAATGCCTTCAACCGATTTCGCTGCAAACTCAACAGAGGTTCCAAGCTTCACCATCATGCGGCGAAGGAACTCGTTTTCGAGTTCAGGATCGTTGGGGCGGGGCTTCCACGTTGTGGTGAGCTTGGCAGCGTCTGCGTACTCCTCAGAGATACCTTGTTGTGAAATATAGATCTCACAACTATCTGGACCGGTAGACTCAATACGCGTGCGGTAGCGGTCTCTTAGTCCCGTTGAGGCGACCATGTCGATGACTTTACCCAAATAATGATGAACAAAGTCTTTCGGAAAATTGGCCTTATTCTCGGCCCAATCAGTTTCTAAAAAGCCTAATTCTTTTTGGTCAGTGGTGTACACAAAACCGTTCTCTAACCAAAAGGCATGGACTAAAGGCCATGCCTGATCGGCTGGGCGTTTAACGACCAACCAACGTTGGCTACCGTCACGCGCGATGGATACATCCCCTATGTTTGTAGGACTAACTTTTTGTTGTCCGTTTTGAGCCAATCCACTCGCGTTCTTGGCGCTCACTGCGCCCGGGATCGCATAACGAGCACTGCTGGGGAGTTGGGACAAATCGGGTGGAACCTCAAGGGGCGTGGTTTTGACTTCTGATGAAGTTTTGTAATCGACCTTGTTGCCGTTGAACGTGGTTGATTCACATCCGCTGAGAGCCGCTAAGAGTAAAGCTGTCGTTGTGATGAAAGAGAGGATACCAATGCCGCTGTGTCTAGCTCCCTTGGGAGCCGGCGTTGCAAGGTCGTGATGGATTGGAGAAAACGTGTTCAAAGAAGTTCCTTGGCGTAAATCAGATTAACCCACTCGCTTTGAGCGCAGCCTCAACAACAGCCTCGTTCGGCGGGGTGAGAGTTGTCATGGGTAAGCGCATCGTGCCGTTACAAAGACCCATCTTAGACATAGCCCATTTAAGGGGGATGGGGTTGGCTTCTACGAATAGGTGTTTGTGAATGGGGAGCAATTGAAACTGAATTTGCATCGCGCGCGCTACATCACCACTCATTGCAGCAACGCATAGCTCATGCATCAGTTTAGGGGCAACGTTGGCGCTGACGCTCACGTTGCCTCTACCTCCACAAAGCATTAAAGCAACAGCTGTCGGGTCATCGCCAGAGTAAACACTGAATGATGGGGGTAAATCTTTTATCAACCACTGAGCGCGCTCTATGTTGCCTGTGGCTTCCTTGATGCCTACGATGCCGGGAACTTTGGACAAGCGAATGACGGTGTCGTGCAGCAAATCAGCGACCGTGCGGCCTGGCACGTTGTACAAAACCATCGGTAAATCAACAGACTCAGCAATCTTTTTAAAGTGCAAATATTGGCCTTCTTGGGTGGGCTTGTTGTAATAGGGGACAACTTGGAGTTGACAATCAGCACCCACCTTTTTAGCAAACTGCGCTAACTCAACTGCCTCTTGCGTAGAGTTCGCACCACAGCCTGCCATGATGGGCACACGCCCCTTGGCCTGCTCAACAGAGACGCGAATAATTTCGCAGTGCTCCTCAACGCTCACCGTAGGGGACTCTCCCGTTGTGCCAACGACACCAATGCAGTCGGTACCCTGCTCGATGTGCCAGTCGATCAGCTTGCGAAGTGTGGGGTAATCAACGCTTGTGTCATCATGCATCGGCGTCACTAATGCGACGATGCTTCCGGTTATGGGTGTCATGAAAAAGAGTATGAGTAGCTAGAGGCCACTATTCTAACGAGATGTGGGCCGAAATCGCTCAAGATTTGAAACTTCCTTGGGGGCACGGATCGCCACAATTCTTTGTACGAAGCGCTCTGGATGCGTCAAAAGGACCTCCTCATACGCAATGATTCGAAGATTTGCACAAATTTGCAGTAATTCTCCAGGTTTTAGCAAAAATTCGGCCCGTCTGGGCCTACCCAAAGCTTCATGACCAAGTGCGAAGGTTTCGTAGATGAACACGCCGTTGTTGCGAAGGGCGCGCAAAAGATGAGGGAAAAGGGGGCGCCATAGATAGTTGGTCACGATCACTGCGTTGAACTGTCGATTTCCAAGTGACCAGCACTGGGCATCTGCGTATCCCTTTGGGGCGTCTGTTTTGATGTCTGGAGCGTTCAACAATCCCTTATCGCTAATTTGCGTTAAACGCTCGGTGCTTTGTGTCTGATGCGATGCTTGGACGACGTCTTGCTCTAGATCAACTTGGAGAATCTCCCCGTAGCTGCGGCACTGCTCCAGTGATGCAGGATCTTTGTCAACCCCAAGAACTTTATGGCCTTGTTCACTGAGCCACTTCATATGACGACCACTCCCACACGCCAAGTCAAGCACCTGTGGCTCACTTTCATGGTTCAACTCATTGGAGTGACGGATTTGAGGGTCCAAAGGGACCGAACGATCAATCAAATGCGCCCAACGCACAACCCACTCTGAGGGTGGCGTAGGAGGATTTACTAATGCAGCATGCACATTTGGTAGATTTGTAGAGCTGGTCATAAGGGGGATGAATGACGTCTAAAAGCAACTCCACATTTGATTGCTAAGTGTGATCATAAAACCAGGTTGCAGGTAAAGCATAAAAACTGCTCCCAATAGGGCGCAGGCGGTGAATATAGCAATCCACTTAACCCAAATATTTTTCAAGTCCTTGAAGCTCGGGAATTTAAAGCCCCCAAGCCCCTTTCTATAGGTGTTATTTGAATGGGTAAGTTAATGAGACATGCAAATACGCCCAAAGCAATACACAAGTACCAAACGATGTCGTAATTTCCATCAATATCGTACAAATAGCCTCCCAGCCAAACCCCCATAAAACTCCCCAGTTGGTGGCTAAGGAACACAAACCCCCCAAGCATTGAGAGATGAGCGACCCCGAAAATCTGCGCTATAACGGCGTTGGTTGGAGGAACCGTAGAGAGCCACAAAAACCCCATCACACCGGCGAAAATATAGACACTCATTGGAGACAATGGAGAGCTAATGAAGAGGGATATTGCAATGGCACGACCCAGGTAAATCGCAGATAACATTTTATTTTTTGCTACCCTTTCTCCCAACGCTCCGGCCGCGTAGGTGCCGAATATATTAAAAAGCCCAATCAGTGCAAGTGCGTAACTAGCAACCTGCGGGGCGAGTCCATGATCCCTGAGATATCCCGGCATATGCACCGCAATAAAAACGACTTGAAAGCCGCACACAAAGTAGCCCGACATTAAAAGCCTAAAACTGCGCAGTCCAAACGCCTCTTTGAGCGCGTGTGCAATGGTTTGCTGACCAAGTGATGCGTGAGCGCTCTTAAATCCTGGCTCACGCAGACCAAATGCCAACGGAATAATGACCAGTGCCGAGCAAGCCAAAATGACAAGCGCAGTTTGCCAGCCCGCCCACTGGATCAACCAACCCTCTGTGGGAACCATCAGAAACTGACCAAAGGATCCCGCCGCCGCCGCAACCCCCATCGCCCAAGAACGCTTCTCAGGCGCAACGTTTCGCCCGATCAGACCGTAAATGACGGCATAAGTCGTTCCCGCCTGCGCACAGCCAATCAAAAGCCCTGTCGTCACAAGAAGCATCTGTGTTGAGGATGCGAAGGCCATTCCGTAAAGCCCCAGCGCGTACAAAAGCCCGCAAACAACAATGACCCTAAACGCACCAAAGCGGTCGGCAATCATGCCCGAGAACACGCCAACCACCCCCCATGTTAGGTTTTGAACAGCAATGGCAAAGGAGTAGTTTTGCCTGCTCCAGTCGTGCGCCTGCGTCATCGGTTGCAGCCATAAGCCAAACCCGTGTCGAACACCCATGGCAAGCGAGATGATTGCAGCCCCGCACAAAAGCACTTGCCAAAGGGGGATGGGCTCAAAGGAAGGAGTGGCATTTGCGCGCACGGTGGAGGTCGTTTTTGTACTCATTGGCGTAATGTACCCATCTTTTGAAGTCCTTGTCATTCAGACTTTTACTGCTTAAAAACCCTATTCCTGGTATTTTATCCAGGACGGTATTTGTGTTTGATTACAATTCGAACCTATGGCAACAAAACAAACTGAATATTCTGAGAGTTCGATTCGAGTCTTAAAGGGTCTTGAACCGGTCAAACAACGTCCCGGGATGTATACCCGTACGGATAATCCCTTGCATATTATCCAAGAGGTTTTGGACAATGCAGCGGATGAGGCACTCGCTGGGCACGGGAAAAAGATATCCGTCACCCTGCATACGGACGGATCTGTTAGCGTGGACGATGACGGGCGAGGGATTCCCTTTGGGATGCATCCTGAGGAGAAAGCGCCCGTGATCGAGCTTGTCTTTACAAGGCTTCACGCCGGGGGTAAATTTGACAAAGGATCCGGGGGAGCCTACAGCTTCTCGGGCGGCTTGCACGGTGTGGGCGTAAGCGTCACAAACGCCTTATCCAAACGCATGGAGGTCACCTCCTTTAGAGAGGGTAAGGTCGCGCACTTGGTGTTCCAAGGCGGGGACGTGACCCAGCCTTTGAAGGTCCAAAAATCAAGCGCAGATATGCGTGCCCAGGGCACAACTGTTCGGATGTGGCCAGACGGTAAATACTTTGAATCCACCAACCTGCCGATGGTTGAGTTGACGCATCTGCTGCGCTCTAAGGCTGTGTTGATGCCAGGGGTCACGGTTGAGTTGATTACTGAAAAATCCAAGGAAACTCAGACCTGGTTTTACAAAGCGGGGTTGCGAGATTATTTGATGCAATCCTTAACCGCGGACCCAGTCATACCGCTTTTTGAGGGAGAGGGTTTTGCAGACGCGAGTCATGAATCTTTTGCAGAGGGTGAGGGCGCCCAGTGGTGCGTTGCCTTTACAGAGGACGGGCACCCCATTCGTGAGAGTTACGTGAACCTCATACCCACCAGCGCTGGCGGCACGCACGAGAGCGGTTTAAGAGACGGACTTTTTACGGCAGTTAAGAGCTTTATTGATCTGCACGCACTCTTACCGAAGGGCGTTAAATTACTACCCGAGGATGTCTTTGCTCGCGTGAATTTCGTGTTGAGTACGAAGGTTTTAGATCCACAGTTTCAGGGCCAAATTAAAGAGCGCTTGAACTCCAGGGACGCAGTGCGGTTGGTTTCAAATTTTGTGCGACCCAATTTAGAACTTTGGTTAAATCAGCACGTGGACTACGGCAAGAAGCTTGCTGACTTGGTCATCAAGGCGGCTCAGTTACGCCAAAGAGCGGGTCAAAAAGTTGAGAAACGAAAGGGATCGGGCGTAGCTGTGTTGCCTGGCAAACTGACAGATTGTGAGAGCAAAGATATCGCCAATAACGAAGTCTTCTTGGTCGAGGGCGACAGTGCAGGTGGTAGCGCAAAGATGGGTCGTGACAAAGAGAGTCAGGCTGTACTCCCACTGAGGGGCAAAGTGCTCAACACTTGGGAAGTAGAGCGTGACCGCTTATTTGCAAACACTGAGATTCACGATATTGCTGTTGCCATTGGTGTAGATCCCCATGGGCCCAGTGATTCACCGGATCTCTCAGGACTTCGTTACGGCAAGGTCTGCATCCTCTCGGACGCGGACGTGGACGGCTCGCACATCCAGGTTCTTTTGTTAACGCTTTTCTTTCGCCACTTCCCCAAACTCATCGAGACGGGGCACGTCTTTGTTGCGCGCCCACCGCTTTTCCGTGTGGACGCGCCTGCAAGAGGCAAGAAGCCTGCGGCCAAGATGTATGCACTCGACGAGGCCGAACTCCACGCCATCCTTGATAAATTGCGCAAGGACGGAGCACGAGAGGGCAGTTGGAGTATCTCCCGCTTCAAAGGCCTTGGAGAGATGAACGCTGAGCAGTTGTGGGAGACCACGCTCAACCCAGATACCAGGCGCTTATGGCCGGTGCAACTGGGCGATATTGATTTTGGGGGAACAGAGAAACTCATCACCCAACTGATGGGCAAGGGCGAAGCCGCAGCGCGTCGCGAACTCATGGAAATCCACGGTAACGAAATTGAGATTGATATTTAAATGTCTGACCTAGAAATACCCACAGAAACAGCAGAGCCCTTAGACAGCGAAATCAGTTTAGGCAAGTACGCACAGCGCGCTTACCTAGAGTACGCTTTGAGTGTTGTCAAAGGACGCGCACTGCCTGATGTGTGCGATGGACAAAAACCCGTGCAGCGCAGAATTCTCTACGCTATGCAGCGCATGGGACTTGCCTTCTCGGGCGCTTCTGGGGCAAAACCTGTCAAGTGTGCTCGCGTGGTTGGAGATGTTTTAGGACGTTTTCATCCCCACGGCGACCAAGCGGCCTACGACGCATTGGTGCGAATGGCTCAGGACTTCTCCCAGCGCTATCCGCTCATCGATGGGCAGGGCAATTTTGGATCAAGAGACGGTGACGGCGCTGCTGCGATGCGTTACACCGAAGCTCGCTTGTCTAAAATTACCACTCTTTTATTGGATGAAATTGACGAGGGTACGGTTGATTTTCAGCCCAATTATGACGGCTCAACGGACGAGCCGAGGCTACTCCCAGCTCGCTTGCCTTTCTCACTTTTGAACGGTGCGAGTGGTATTGCTGTTGGTATGGCAACTGAGATTCCAAGTCACAACTTGACTGAGATTGCTCAGGCCTGTGTTGCTTTGATCAAAACTCCAAAGTTAACCGACGCTGAGGTCTACGCATTGGTGCCAGGGCCTGACTATCCAGGTGGTGGGCAGATTATCAGCAGTTTGGACGATATTAGGGACGCATACTCAAGCGGTAGGGGCTCCTTAAAGGTACGTGCACGCTGGTTCATTGAAGACCTTGCGCGCTCGCAGTGGCAGGTGGTTGTGAACGAGTTGCCCCCCGGTGTCAGTACCCAGCGCGTGCTCGAAGAAATCGAGGAGCTCACCAACCCCAAAGTCAAAGCGGGAAAGAAGAGTTTGACACAGGAGCAAAATCAACTCAAAGCAAACGTGCTTGCCGTGCTCGACGGTGTGCGTGATGAGTCCAGCAAAGACGCGCCTGTTCGGTTAGTGTTTGAGCCTAAATCTCGAACAATTGATCAAACAGAATTCATTCACATTTTGTTAGCCCACACGAGCTTAGAGAGTTCGACCTCCATTAATTTGACCTCCGTTGGTATGGACGGTCGTCCCACGCAAAAATCACTGCGTAAGATGTTAGAAGAGTGGATCGCATTTAGACAGTCAACAGTTCAAAGGCGTACACAATTTAGACTGAATAAGGTACTTGACCGTATCCATATTTTGGAGGGGCGCCAACTCGTACTACTCAATATCGATGAGGTGATAGCGATCATTCGTCAAAGCGACGAACCCAAGCCCGCACTCATGAAGCGCTTTAAATTAAGCGAGCGCCAGGCGGAGGATATTCTTGAGATCAGACTGAGGCAGTTGGCTCGTCTTGAGGCGATCAAAATTGAGCAAGAGCTCAAGGAGCTTGGGGAGGAGAAAACCAAGCTTGAAGATATTTTGGGCAGCACCGCCTCACTGCGCAAACTCCTTGTCAAAGAGATTGAAGCTGATGCAAAGCTTTACGGAGATGCAAGAAGAACTTTGATCCAAGAGGACAAGCGCGCTGTGATTGAGGTAAAGGTCATTGACGAGCCCGTCACAGTCGTTGTATCTGAGAAGGGTTGGGTCAGGGCGCGTCAAGGTCACGGCCACGAGGCAACCAGTTTTGCGTTCAAAGCGGGTGACGGACTCTACGATACCTTTGAGTGCAGGACGGTAGACACGTTGATTGCGTTTGGAAGCAACGGGCGTGTGTACTCAGTGCCTGTGGCTTCACTCCCAGGTGCAAGAGGGGATGGACAGCCCATTACGACTTTAATCGACCTAGAGTCTGGAACTCAGCCTGTGCACTATGAGGCAGGAGGCGCAGATCAAACCCTACTCTTGTCTACTTCGGGTGGCTACGGCTTTTTGGCAAACATCGAACACATGATTTCCCGTAATAAGAGCGGTAAATCCTTCATCTCTTTGGGTCAAGGCGAGACGATTTGCCGTCCTTCAGAGGTCAACTCAGCTTCCAACATCGACCCTGAGGGTGCTTGGGATAAGGCCACGAGTGTGGTTTGTATCTCAACGGGGGGACGAATTTTGACATTCCCCATCTCTGAGCTCAAAATCATGGAGAAGGGCGGGCGAGGACTATCCCTCATTGATTTAGAGGCAAAGGACGCACTTGCTGGCGCCGCCGCCTACACAAAGAGCGTTGTGGTGAGCGGGTTAGGTCGTGCAGGCAAAGAAAAGGATGAGACTTTGGAGGCTCGTTCTTTGTCAAGTGCAAAGGCCGCTCGAGCAAGAAAAGGTAAGAACGTGGATTTGGGCTTTAAGCCTACAGGTGTTTTGCGATTAGAGTAGAGGGGTGATGGGTTTGAGTTTGGGGGTGTGATCCCAGTTGTGATCCTCTTACTCCAAAGCTTGACCCGGTCTCCCACTCAGTGTGGTTTAAGACAGGGGAGTCAAAATCTTCATGTCACTTTGCGCAGGAAATTAAAATGAAAGTCAGCGATATTCTTCGAGTCAAGGGAAGTACTTTGTACACGGTGAGTCCACTTGACTCGCTCGCCGAAGCGGTCAAAGTGATGGCTGAAAAGGACATTGGCTCACTGGTGGTCATAGAGCACGGCGAACTGGCCGGCATGCTCACCTTTAGAGAAGTTATCCAGGCGACTGCACAAAAAATTGGTGCAATGGACACCATGGTGGTTAAATCCGCTATGGATGACCATCCCATGACGTGTACCCTAGAGACAGAGCTTGATGAGGTCAGGCGCATGATGCTAGACCGTCATGCCCGCTACATGCCCGTGATCAACCAGGGTATGCTGATGGGAGTTATCAGTCTTTATGACGTTGCCAAAGCTGTGGTCGATAGTCAGAACTTTGAGAACAAGATGCTCAAGGCTTATATCAAAGATTGGCCAACACAAGAGAAGTAAATCTGCTGCAAGTCCTACCCCCCTCCCAAAGCCAACCAACCGCTTTCAATTCCGCGCGCAAGAGCATTGAGTCGTTTTTGAACCCATTACGAATAAGTTCTTCGTCACTACTGCTAACCCCCTTCAGGGATAAACTGAAATTATGAGTGGAAATACCTTTGGAACATTGTTTGCTGTCACCAATTTTGGTGAGTCGCACGGCCCTGCAATCGGCTGTGTGATTGACGGCTGTCCACCCGGAATGGCTTTGTCCGTTGCGGACATTCAACCCGATTTAGACCGCCGCCGTCCCGGCACAAGTAAGTTCGTCACCCAGCGCAATGAGAGTGATACCGTTCAAATACTCAGCGGCGTATTTGAGGGTAAAACGACTGGGACGCCCATCGCTTTGCTCATTCCCAACGAGGATCAGCGCAGTAAAGACTATTCTGATGTGATGTCAACGTTTAGGCCCGGTCACGCAGATTATGCATATCACCAAAAATACGGCTTCCGAGACCCCAGGGGCGGAGGCCGCTCCTCTGCGCGCTTGACTGCACCGACCGTAGCAGCGGGCGCGGTTGCTAAGAAGTGGTTGTTTGAACAGTATAAAACCGTGTTTAGAGGATGCATGACCCAAATTGGTCCTCTTGAGATTCCCTTTGAATCTTGGGAGCACGTTCACAATAATCCCTTCTTTGCACCCGTTCACCAAGTTGGTGAGTTGGAGCGGTACATGGAGGAATTGCGAAAATCGGGGGACTCCTGCGGCGCAAAGGTACGCGTGACAGCCTCTAACGTTCCCGTCGGTCTTGGCGAACCTTTGTATGATAAGTTGGACGCTGATATTGCATGGGCCATGATGGGGCTGAACGCTGTGAAAGGCGTAGAAATTGGTGCCGGCTTTAAATCGGTTGCACACCTTGGATCAGAGCACGGCGATGAGCTCACTCCAAGCGGCTTTAAAACAAATAATGCTGGCGGGGTGCTAGGTGGCATTAGCACGGGTCAAGACTTGGATGTGAGTTTGGCCATTAAACCCACAAGCTCCATCCTCATTCATAAAGACTCCGTCGATACGCAGGGTAAAAGCGTTCAAGTGATGACCAAGGGAAGGCACGACCCCTGTGTAGGTATTAGGGCCACGCCCATCGCTGAGGCTTTATTGGCGTTGGTGGTGATGGAGCATGCCCTTCGTAACCGCGCTCAGTGTGCTGATGTGGTTCGCACCTTCAAACCTATTTAGCCCGGTCAAGGTGAAGCACGGTGGCCCGCCTAAGTGGGAGAGCTTTAATCCATACTCAACCAACTCCGTTAGTGGAAACGGTATCTTTTTTGTCCAGGCAGCAAAAGTTATTTAATTAGCATTCATTACCCCTGAGATACAAGGTATTCAATTTTGAGCTGTTGTTTCGTGGGCGTGGGACTAAGTCACGCATTTACTGGGTTGATGCGCAGCAGCGAATACGCTTACAAACGGCTCAATGATTTCATAGTTTTGGCTATCTTGAATCTGAATAACGACGCAGATCACCAACCACTACTCCCAGGCGCGCCCTTAAACGGGCCAGCCAAGTCGGGTGTAATCCAGCCCCCATAGAACTGTCCCGGTTGGGGAGTAACTTTAAGTCCACCTAAGGTGCAATCGAGATCATGGGCGTAAAAGGCAATGCAATCAGAAATGCACATTGCCTCAGGAAAGGGCGTTGGATAGCTCCACGCAACGGAATTTAAACTGCGCGTCTTATCCAACAAATTCCAGTAACGAGCAGGGCCCTTCCATTCGCAAAATGAGCCTGCCCCCGCCGCGTGCAATAAATCAGTTCGCACATCTGTGAAAGGTAAGTAGTAAGTCGGGGGATGGGCAGTTTCACGCACGGCCCAACTCGCGTTTGTGCGTGCTATCTCTAGTGATCCCCATTGGATGACAATCTCTCTTGATTCAGGGACTAACTCGGGAGGTCTAGGAAAATCCCATACAGAAATCTGATCTGACTTGGGTTGATCGGCAAAGGGCGGGCGAGCCGTGCCGCGCCACTTCCACTGGGTACGTGCGCTTGAGAGTTGGTTGGGAGTTAGGGTCATGGGTTTAAATGTACTGAGTTCAATTCAATTTTAACTGTTGGTGAATTTTTTTGTGTATTTGATACCATTGGGTTAAGACTACTTATGAATTCATGAAAAATTCACTTTTGCATCTCCTTCGTATCTACATTTACTTGTGTCTTCTCTCACTTATAAGTCCTAATGCGAACGCGCACGAATTTACTGTTGCCAGTAAGCGCTTTACCGAGTCCTATGTTCTAACCGAGCTGATTGCCAGTCAGTTAGAGAATCATGCTCAAATGGTAGTCGGCAGGAAGCAGGGCATGGGTTCGACGGGCATCGTTTTTAATGCGCTACGCGAAGGTGAGATCGATATTTACCCGGAGTACTGGGGAACCCTCACGCAGGAGATCCTTAAAACCAAATCTAACCTATCCCTTCAGCAAGTTAACGCACAGTTACTTCCAATGGGGCTTAAGGCAGGCTATTTCTTGGGTTTTAACAATACTTACGCCTTGGTCATTAAAAAGACCCTAGCAGATGAATTAAAGATTCATTTAATCTCAGATCTTAGGAATCATCCAAATCTAAGACTGGGTTTGTCACAAGAGTTCTTAGCTAGGAGTGATGGTTGGAGTGGCCTGTGAAATACCCGCGACTAAACGCCTTTCGGCGCTGTAGTCGGGGCATCTGATTTCGCAATCAAATATTCCTGCTTCGTCTGCTGCTGCATGGACATGGCTTGCGCCTCACCATGGCTTATGCGTGCATCCACAGGCAC